>JADGRT010000410.1 GCA_017880715.1 Verrucomicrobiia bacterium
GGGAGGTCTGGCATAAACGGAGGCGCTTTATGAATTTCACCTCTGGTTTATGCAGGATGTCGGCGGCTTGCCTGGCGCTGGTTGCCTGCCGCAACGTGGCTCCGGATTCATCCCCGAAAAGTTCCGGCCCCGCACGGGTCTCGGTCGAAATACCCGGGGCCCGCGAGGATGGTTCGGTATTGCTGCCGAATCAATGGTCGCTGCGGCCGGCGGGAAGGCAGGTCGCCCTGGGCGATTTTCCCGTCAATATAGCGATGCATCCCGACGGTCAATTCGCGGCGGTTTTGCATTGCGGTTATGGGCAGCATGAAGTCGTGGTGCTGCGGGTTGCCACGGGGAAAATTGTGTCGCGCACACCGATTGAGATCGCCTTTTATGGCCTGGCCTTTGCGCGCGACGGCAAAAGCCTGTATGTCAGCGGCGCGGCGGGCGAACTGGTCTATCGTTTTGGTTTCGCGGATGGCTTTCTAGCGGAACCAAAGGAGATTCGTTTGCGCGACGCGAAGGTTCGCGGAATTCCCGCCGGCCTGGCCGTGAACGCGGCGGGCACCGCGCTTTATGTCGCCAACGTCTGGGGGCATAGCATCAATGAAGTGGATTTAACCAGCGGCCAGGTGAACTGGGAATTCAAGTTCAGCGAGCGGGCCCAGGAGAAATCCTACGCCACCAACGCCGTCGCCGCGCCGCTGGAGGTGGCCGCCGCCACCAAGCGCGCGGAAGTGGCTCAGGACACCACCCAATCCCAGGATCCATTCCCCTACGCCTGCGTGCTGGATGAGCCGCGCGGACGGTTATATGTGAGTTTATGGGCCAAGGCAGCCGTCGCGGTCATCGACCTCAAGACCCACCGCGAAATCGCGCGCTGGCAGACCGAGGAGCATCCCAACGAGATGTTGCTCGACAAATCCGGCCAACATCTGTTTGTGGCCAATGCCAATCGCAACAGCGTGAGCGTCATTGAAACTGAGTCCGGGAAAACGATCGAGAGCCTGGTGGCGGCGATGCTGGGGGACGCAACGGCGAAGAACGAGCCTGCCTCAGGAACTGGCACAACTCCCGAAACGTCCTCCGCCGACTCGATGAACCGCGCGCCGATGGGCAACACCCCGAACAGCCTGGCGTTGGCGCCCGATGAAAAGACCCTCTACATCGCCAATGCGACTATCAACGCGCTTGCCGTTTTTGACGTTTCGGAGATGGGTCGCAGCCGTTCGTTGGGCTTTATTCCCACGGGTTGGTATCCGACGTCGGTTCGCGTGACGCCGGATGGCAAACAGTTGCTGGTGGCCAACGGCAAAGGATCGATCTCGCGTGCCAACCGTCATGGTCCGCAGCCGGGAAAGGAAGCGCCGGCCACGGTGCGCGAATACATTGGCGGGTTGCTGCAAGGCTCGATGAGCATCATCACGCTGCCAAAAAAGGAGGCCTTCGACGATCAGATGCGCGTTTGGACTGCTACCGCCGTTCGAGGGAAGCCGCCGGGCGCTCAAAAAGTCGCGCTGGAAGCCGGGCATCCGATCCCGCTGCGGCAGGAGAACTCCCGGACTCCCATTAAATATTGCATCTACATCATCAAAGAAAACCGCACCTACGATCAGATGCTGGGCGACCTGCCGCAGGGGAACGGGGATCCATCGTTGTGTCTCTTCGGCGAGGCCATCACGCCCAATCACCACGCGCTGGCTCGCGAGTTTGTGCTGCTGGATAATTTTTATGTGGACGGCGAAGTGAGCGCTGACGGCCACGAATGGACCATGGGCGCGTATGCGACGGATTTCGTCGAGAAATTCTGGCCGCTGAGTTACGGCCACGCTGCCTCCAAGAAATTTCCCTATCCCAGCGAAGGCAACTTCCCGATTGCCGCGCCCTCCGGCGGCTATCTTTGGGACCGGGCGCGGGAAGCGGGCGTGAGCTACCGCAGCTATGGCGAATTTATTGCCAATGCCAAATCCACCAACCAGCCCAACACCAGCAAAGTGGCCGCGCTGGTGGGTCATTTTGATCCATGGTACCGGAGTTTCGACCTGGATTATCCGGATGCACGGCGGGCGGATCGTTTTCTGGCCGAACTGGGCCGCTTCGAGAGGGAAGGGGAGATGCCGCGGCTGCAGATCGTTCGATTGCCGAACGATCATACCAGCGGCACCAGCGTGGGCAAACTTACGCCCGTGGCTCAAGTTGCCGATAACGACCTGGCGCTGGGCCGCGTCATCGAAGGCATCACGCGCTCCAAGTTTTGGCCGCAAACCGCTATCTTCATCATCGAAGACGACGCGCAAAACGGTCCGGACCACGTGGACGCGCATCGCAGCATCGCCTATGTCATCAGTCCCTATGCCAAGCGCCGGGCGGTGGACTCGACGATGTACTCGACCAGCAGCATGTTACGGACGATGGAATTGATACTCGGCTTGAAGCCCATGAGCCAGTTCGATGCCGCGGCGATGCCCATGATTCATGCTTTCACCGCCAAACCGGATTTGCAGCCTTACCAATGCAAGCCCGTCAACGTGGACCTGACCGCGCGCAACCTGAAAACGGCGTGGGGCGCTGACGCGTCGAAGCGAATGGATTTCACCCGGGAAGACGCGGCGGACGATATCGTGCTCAACCGCGTCATCTGGCATTCCATCAAAGGGCCGGACGTGCCCATGCCTGCGCCCAAGCGGGCCGCCTTCCTGCGCACCCCCTCCAAACCAGACCGCGACGACGATTGAGGCCCCGGTAGATATGACCGCGATCAAAAACATGATTCGATCGGATCATGTTTTTATGGGTTATTTGGCCGGCTCCATCCACAGGTTGGCGGTTCGTGCCTTCACTCCCGGGAAAGCCGGTAGCGGCGCGCTGGGCACCGGCTCATACCAGAACGTGGCGCACGACCAGTCATCCTGCCGCTCGAATAATCCCTGGTTGTAACCGATTTGCTGGATGGTCACCCGGCCCGACTTCTGCCAGAAGATCGGGTCGGGCAGATGCCAGCGATACATGGAAACAAAACCTTTTTGGTTTAGGCTGCATCCATTGTAGAAATACGGCGTCTGCTGTATGCCCCACGAAAGCCCCACGTAATCCTCGCTGCCGGTGCCGCAAATCGTCGGATGCTCCTGGTCACCGTCCAAATATACGCCTTCACCTCTCCCTCGCCCCACCAGTGCTCGCCCAGCGCTCGGATGCCGATGATGGACCCCACGAAGCGACCTTTACCCGTGCGCCGGGGCAATAACTCAAAATCCTGTTT
>JADGRT010000051.1 GCA_017880715.1 Verrucomicrobiia bacterium
TTAGCTTGCGCCGGATTCAACACCGGCACCCAGTTGGCGTTGAGTGTAGTGCCGTCGAACTGATCCTGATACCCGTTAACCGTGGTGCCAAAGTCACTTGGCATAACCAGGGTTTGAGCCATCGCCGTACTGGAGAACAGGCCGGTGGCGGCCACAATCATGGCAATCCGCTGCCACTGGCGGGAAAAGCCCGCCGCTAGATGATTGGTTTTCATAGAATTTGGAGAATTTGGAATCTGCTTTATCGATTGGTTAAAGCTCTTCGCGATTAGGATTACGGGAACAATATCATCCGTGACTTAAAAGAAATCAAGCTAATTCGCTGGGATTCTGGCTCTTTGGAGGCCTTTGACTTTTTGCGAGCGCGGCCATTTCTGCCTGTAAAACAGTCAAAAGTTACGGGGCAGAATGTCCACGCTTCGTTTGCAGGGTTCTTTCCACTTAGTACTCCATTTATAAATTAGACCACTTAGTCCGTTCTTCTTAGTCTTGCCACATACGCCCCGTCCACCCGTTCCACGAATGGCAGCAGGGTCCGCTCGGTTTCCAGCGAAAAGTCTTTCTTCTCAGCCAGGAACGCTTGCACCACGTCGCCATTCTCTTCCGGTTCGACGCTGCACGTGCTGTACACCAGAACTCCCCCCGGTTTGACGTGTCCGGCGGCCTGCTGGAGCAATTCCAACTGCGATCGTCGCAAACGGTTCACCTCCGCCGGCTTGATCCGCCAGCGCAGCTCGATTCGGCGCCGCATGACGCCCGTGTTGGAACAAGGCGCATCTACCAACACCCGGTCGAAAACCGTCACGGCCTGGCTTTGCGGAAGCGTGTCCCCCGGCAAAACCAGTCGGGGTGTTTCATCCGGCGTCGGCGACAGCGTCCCCGCCGCTTCAAGCCGATCCAGATGGCCGACCGTTTCGAGACAGAGCACGCCCAGCCGTTGGCCATTTTCGCGCACTCGGCGCAGCCGCTCGGGTTGCCGGTCGAAGGCGACCACCCTTCCTTGGTTCTTCATCCATTGTGCGATCAACGTCGTTTTGCCGCCTGGAGCCGCGCATAAATCGAGCACTTCGTCTCCGGGTTGCGGATCCAAGACCTTGACCGCCAACAGGGTGCTGGGATCCTGCACATAGAAATGGCCCTGTTGAAAGCTCGGCAGACTGGCCAACGGCGGATGCGCTTCCAGTTCGAAAACCAAACCCTCGCCCGTCCAGTTCCAAGTCCGAGGCTTCGCGGTGACACCTTCGGCCGTCCACTGGGTCAAAAGGTCCGCCGCCTCCACTTTCAAGCGATTAACCCGCGCATAGGTTGGCGGCGGGGTGTTGTTCCATTCCATGAAGGCGATGGTGGTCGCTTGGCCCCAACGTTGTTTCCAGCGCTCGTAGAGCCAATGCGGATGGGAATGGCCCAAATCGGGCTGTTTCTGCTTGAGATCGGTTAAAAGGCGGTGGGTGACTTCCCGCTCCCGGTCATAGGCGCGCAGCACCGCGTTGAGAAAACCGGCCTTGGCCGCCAAGCCCATGGCCTTGGCCAGCTCCACAGTCTCGTTTACCGCCGCGTAACTGGGGATCCGGTCCAGCCAAAACATCTGGTACAACCCCAAGCGCAGCAACAGTTGCACCAGTTCGGTTTGGGGCCGGTCAGTGGTTTTGCGCGCGATCAGCCAATCCAAGGTGGCTCGCCAGCGCACCAATCCATAGGTCAGCTCCTGCGCTAGCCGGCGATCGACCGGCGCTAACGTGTTCTGCTCAAGCGCATTCTCCAGCAGATTCTCCAGGAATTCCGATCTTTCGGCTCGCTGCTGTAAAACGCGCACCGCAATTTCTCTTGGTTTTAGTCCGGCCACGCCTAATATTGTCACTTCGAATCGGGAAGCGACAGATCAAAATATGAAAGAAGAATTCGACAAACTAGTCGCCGCCGGCCGGATCGGCCGCCAGAATGTAGCGCC
Organism: Verrucomicrobiia bacterium; assembly: GCA_017880715.1. GTDB lineage: Bacteria > Verrucomicrobiota > Verrucomicrobiia > Limisphaerales > UBA1319 > JADGRT01. Next base: position 1,949 of record JADGRT010000051.1, read on the forward strand.
GTTGATCCATCTCGCCCAGTGTGGTTTTTGCATGCACCGCAGTTGGGGCTTCGGTAAAATTACCACGGTCGATACCGTGGCCGGCCGGCTGACGATCGATTTTGCAAACCGTCCCGGACATTCCATGGATCTGGGGTTCGCGGCCGATTCCCTGAAACCGATTCCCGCCGACCACATTCTGGCCCGGAAAGCCTCGGATTTGAACGCCTTGCACGAAATGGCGGCTTTGCACCACCTGGAGCTCATCCGGATCGTCCTCGAAAGTTACGGCGGCAAGGCCACCCTCGAACAGATTCAGACCGTTCTCGTGCCCGATGTCATCACCGAAGACTGGCGCAAATGGTGGGAAATGGCCAAAAAAGAGCTGAAAAAAAACGGCCATTTCCTCGTCCCCATTAAAAAGAACGACCCGGTCGTGTATCAGGCCAAGGAAATCTCTCTGCAGGACCGGGTGATGGTCGATTTTCGCGCGGCCAAAGGCCTGAAAGCCCGGTTGATCGTCGCCCAGGAACTGATTAAGAGTCTCGCGGACCTCACCGATGTCAAGACCGCCGTTAGCGAGGCCTTGAATGCGCTCAATGCCGAGATCGCTAGCCACCAGCGCACCCAGCCCGCCGTGGCTCTGGAAGCCATTTACGTCCGCGACAACCTGCGCCAGGTCAGCGACTTCCCCGCCCAGGAAGGTGAAGTCACCTTCGAAAATGTCTGGCGGCTGATCGCCAATCCCGGCGAGGTGTTGGACCAAATGCCATCGGCTATCCACAAACAGGCCCTCCAAACCTTCCGCGAGGCGCTGCCCGAACAGTGGTCCGTTATTCTCCTGAACTCGATCAACTCCATGTCGTCCAAGCTCTGCAGCGAGGTCTCCCGACTGCTGATTGGCGAAGGCAAGTTTGAAGCGCTTAAATTGGCGCTGACCCGGCTGATCAGCCAGCATCTGGCCAGCAGCGAGTTGCTCCTGTGGCTCGCCCGGGAACGGACCGACGCCTTTGCCGACATCCTCGGCCCCGAAGTTTTCCGCGCCATGCTAAGCGCCATCGAACGCGACCAGTTCCTCGATAAAAAATCCAACCGTCTCCGCGATTTTATCCTCACCGACCAGGAATTGATCGTCGAATTGATCGAATCCGCCGACCTCGAGATCATCAAGGATATGACCCGCACCTTGCAGTTGTCGCCGAGCTTCGATGACATGGACCGCCGCTCCTTGCTGGCCCGGATCGTGAAGCATTTCCCCGCCATTCAGAGCATGATCTCCGGCGATCATTCCAAACAGGAAACGCACCTGGTGGTTTCGTGGGATAGCCTCGAACGCCGCCGCGTGGAATATAACGAACTGGTCCACAAGAAAATTCCCGCCAACTCCAAGGAAATTGCCATCGCGCGCAGCTACGGCGACCTCCGGGAAAACCACGAATACAAGGCGGCTAAGGAGATGCAAAAACTGCTGCTGCGCCGTAAAAGCGAACTGGAAACCGACTTGGCCCGCTCCCGCGGCACCGACTTCCTCAATCCGCGCCTCGACGTCGTCAACATCGGCACGCGCGTCAACGTCACCGACCTGATCACCGAACATCCCGAAACCTTCACCGTCCTGGGCGCCTGGGATTTCGATCTGGAACATGGCATCATCAGCTACCTGAGCCCCATCGCCCAGGCCCTGCTGAACCATGCCATCGGCGATGTCATCGAGTTCGAGCTGGAAAAGGCCAGGAAACGCTACCGCGTGGAGGCCATCGCCCCGTACAAAACGGCGTAGAGTCATCCCGGAGGGATGGCTGAGAATAGCCCAGCGTTGAAACGCTGGGCTATTGTCACCTGTCCCTCCGGGACAAAAACACGGCCTCGGTCCGGCCCATATAGCTCAAATCCTAGTGACGTTGGACAGCTTGTCACCGCGCGCCAACCTCAACGGCCAGGCTTTGCCGCCAACCCCTCGCACCCCTCGCGCAGCATCCGTTCCGTAACCGCCCAGCCCAGGCACGCGTCCGTGATCGACACCCCGTACTTCAATTCCGCCGGGTTTTTCGATATCGGCTGACTGCCCTCGGACAAATTGCTTTCGAGCATCGCCCCCAGCAACGATTTCGTTCCGCTCACCCGCTGCTGAAGCACGCTTCGCCACACCTCCTCCTGCCGCGCAAATTTCTTGCTCGAATTGGCGTGGCTGCAATCCACCAGCAGCGCCAACGGCAAATGCGCCTGAGCCAGTTGCGCTTCGGCCTGTTGAATGCTCTCCGGATCGTAGTTCGGTTTCAGCCGGCCGCCGCGCAATACCAAATGCCCCGCGGGATTTCCCGTGGTGCGGACAATGCTGGTCACCCCGTCCTGGTCAATCCCCAGAAAACTATGCCCCTGCCGCGCCGCCACCATCGCGTCGAGCGCCGTTTGGAGTCGTCCGTCCGTGCCATTCTTGAAGCCGACCGGCATGGACAACCCGCTGGCCATCTCGCGATGGGTCTGGGACTCGGTGGTTCGCGCGCCGATGGCCGCCCAGGTCACCAAATCGTCGATGTATTGGGGAATGATCGGATCCAGGAACTCGGTCGCCGCCGGCAAGCCCAGCGCGTTAATATCCAATAAAAGCTTCCGGGCGCGTTTCAACCCGGTCTCCATGTCGTAGGTCCCATCCAGATGCGGGTCGTTGATCAGGCCTTTCCACCCGATGCTGGTGCGCGGTTTTTCGAAATAAACGCGCATGACGATGCATAAATAATCCGCCAGCTCCCGGCGCAACGCGCTCAGCTTCGTCGCGTATTCCAGGGCGCCCTGGGGGTCGTGGATCGAACACGGCCCCACCACGACCAACAGGCGCGACGCCTTTTGTTCGATAATGCGAATAACTTCGTCGCGCCCGGTCACCACGGTGCGATTGGCTGCTTCGGTCATCGGCAGCGACGCCTTCAAGGCGCGCGGCGTGATGATCCGAACGGTTTCCTTAACGTGCAGATTCTGGGTCCGATGCATCGGCCAGCCAGTATGGGCGGCAACCGCTATTTGGAAAGTCCAAAGTCCGCGAATGCCCGCGAACCCCGGAACCCAACCTGCGGACGGAATTTAACCGCGGATTACACAGATTTCACGGATTGCTTCTTCCTTTATCCGTGGCATCCGTGCCATCTGTGGTTAATGCCTTCTCTGCGAACCTTCCCACCACCCGTTTCCAGGTCAGCTTCGCTTCCTTGAAGTTGAGGAGCAGGGCCACGTCAAAACCGGTGATATTCAGGTAGCCGAGCATCTGGGCGATGTGCGTGTCGTTGAAGCCAGCCACCACCTTGGGGTCGGCGATGACCTTTCCGTCCACGATAAGGTCGGGGACGAGCTTGCCGATGAAGTGTCCGCGGTAGTGAACCGGATACTCGCGCTGCTGGTCCACCGTGTGCCTGCGGGCCACCAATTCGATAACGAGCGCGTTTTCGTAAAGCTTCTCATCCAGCCCCGGCTTGAGTTCGTTCAACACGGCCATCGCCGCGCCAATGATGGATTGGGTGGTTTCTTCGTGTTTCATACTCCCTTTTTAACCACGGATTACACGGATTACACGGATTTCTTTTTCGGCCCTTATCCGTGTTATCCGTGCCATCCGTGGTTAAATTCCGGTTTCGTTGTTATCCGGAAAGCGCCAATTTGCCTCTGGAATTAAGCTGACAGAACGCCACCGTGAGGTTTAACTGAAGCGTTAAATCCAGCTCGCGAATCATGAACACGCTTTGCAACCGCCTGCGGATCGGCGCCGGTTTCGGCCTGGCCGTTCTCTCCCTCGGCTCCCTCCGCGCCGCCGATCCCTCGTACTACGTCAGGCAATCCACTTGGCAGCTTACGCGGCTGGCTTCGGAAGCAGCCCTCGCCCGGCAGAAGCTTGAACCCGGCTTCGTCGCCTACGAAAGCGACACCCGGCGCGGCGGTGCACCACCCAAGGTCATCCGCGTGAATGTCGCCGGCGCCCGCGACCTGTACCTGTTCGTTACCGGCTGCCCGGATATCAAATGGGGCGTGGCCGACTGGGCCGCTGCCAAGCTCGTCACCCAAGATGGCCAAGACGTTCCACTCAGCCGCATCAAAGCTTCCATCCAAATCCTCCAAGGCCGGCACGAATTCGACCTGACCCTGCGCTCGGGGCTTTACCAGAAAATGAAACTGGGCGGACGAACGTTCGATCAGGGCCTGCACGTCCAGGCTTACAGCGCCGTGCGCGTCCCGCTCGAAGGTAAATACGACCGGTTTGAAGCGACCCTTGGCGTGGATGACTGGGCGGGCGCCAACGGCACCGTGCGGTTCAGCGTCATGGGCGCTCGCGACGCCGCGCGCAAACGCCTCTGGGAATTGCTGGAACGCGACTTCCCGGACGGCGCCAGTCGCCGGCAAATGCGCTGGGAACAGGAAGACCGCATCTTCGAACCGGCGTGGATCGCCACCGGCCTCGTCCCGCTGGCCAACCAATACGCCCTCGCCAGCCACCGCGTTCCCGCTCTCGCCAGCCAAGCGACAAAACTGGCCTTGAATGTCCGGGCTGCCGCCGACTTAACGGCGGTGCGCGAACTCTATTATCGCTCACGAGAACTCGATGCCGCCTGGACGCGCGCCAAGGTTTTCAATATTCAGGCGCTTCGCCTCGCCGTCGAGGATCTGGGTCAAACCTACGGCGAAAAATATCCCCAATACCATACGTACCTCAACCGCCTCAACACGCTCGAATCCGCCCTGCGCGCAACGCTTAACCGGGTGCGCCCGGCGTCTCTGGCGAGCTATGAAAAGGTGAGCGGGTTGGAGCACGAGCTGGATTCCCTCCGCCGCGAAGCCTTGTTGGCCAACCCGCTGCTGGACTTCGACCGCCTGCTGGTGGTCAAACGCAAACCGCTCGGCGACCCCCGACGCTCCCAATGGGACGACCGCGGCCTGGGTGAGTATTTCGGCCTCCCCAAACAAAGCTCGTGGCACCTCTCCACCATCCCGCGCGTCGATATCTGGGATAACGAAATCGCCGTGCTCTCTCCGGTCCGGCCCGAAGGCAAAATAACAACCCTCTTCAAACCCGACGGCCAGCGGCTGCTCACCGATGTGGATCTCCATTTCGATGCCGACAAAATGCTCTTCTCCATGCCCGATGCGAAACTACGCTGGCAAATCCACGAAATCCGCGCCGACGGCTCCCACTGGCGCCAGCTCACCCCCGGCGATCAGCCCGAGGTCCACAATTACGACTCCTGTTACCTGCCCAATGGCAACATCGCTTTTCTCTCCACCGCCGCCCTCCAAGGTGTTCCGTGTAACGCCGGGGTCGTCGTTGGCATGATGTATTTGATGGATGCCAACGGTAACAACATCCACCAGGTCGCCTTCGAACAGGATCACGATTATTGTCCCAGCGTCCTCAACGACGGGCGCATCCTCTATCTGCGCTGGGATTACACCGACACCCCCCACGTGTGGAACCGGGTTCTCATGGCAATGAATCCCGATGGCACCGGCCAGATGGAATATTATGGCAGCGGATCGTACTGGCCCAACGCCGTTTTCTTCGCGCGGGCCATTCCGGGACACCCCACCAAAATCGCTGGCATTGTCACCGGCCACCACGAAGGACGCATTGGGGAACTGGTGATCTTCGATCCCGCCCAAGGCCGCCATGAAGTCGAAGGCGTCGTCCAACGCATTCCCGGCTACGGCCAACCGGTCGAGCCCAAAATCGAAGACAAATTGACCGAGCATAGCTGGCCCAAATTCCTCCACCCGGCCCCGCTCAGCGATAAGTATTTCATCGTCGCCTGCAAACCGGAACCCGATTCGCTCTTCGGCATCTATCTCGTGGATGTGTTCGACAACCGGGTGCTCCTGCGCGAAGAGGAAAATTACGCGCTGCTCGAACCCATCCCCTTCCGCCCAACGCCCAAGCCACCGGTCATCCCCGATAAAGTCCTGCCCGACGTGACCAACGCGGTGGTTTTCCTGCAGGACGTTTACGAAGGCCCGGGATTGAAGGGTGTTCCGCGCGGCAGCGTCAAGCAACTGCGGCTGTTCACCTATCATTTCGGTTACCAACGCGTCGCCGGCATCGATCACCGCGTCGGCGCCGATGGACCCTGGGAGATCAAACGCGTCCTGGGCACCGTTCCCGTCGAGTCCGATGGCTCCGCCCTTTTCCGCGTGCCCGCCAAGCATCCCCTTTCCGTCCAGCCGCTGGATGCCGAAGGCAAGGCGCTCGCCCTAATGCGCAGTTGGATGACGGCGATGCCCGGGGAAATCCTCTCTTGCGTCGGCTGTCACGAACCCCAGGGCACCAGCCCGCCCGTGCGCAAACCCGCCCTGGCCCTCCGCCGGCCACCGTCCGACATCGAGCCCTGGCGAGGACCGCCGCGCGGCTTCAGCTTCGCCCGCGAGGTTCAACCTGTACTTGACAAATATTGCGTTGGTTGCCACAACGGCGCCGTGAGCCCGGACGGCCAAAACCGGCCCGACCTGCGCGCCGACCAGGGTGCGTACGTGGTCTATGCCGCCGGCAATCCCGCCGCCCAGCGCCTCGCCGGCGTACCCAAGCAAGAACTCCTCGGCAATTACAGCGGCGTCTTCGAGCCGTCGTATGTCGAGCTCCGAAAATTCGTGCGCGTGGGCGGGCTCGAAAGCGACCTGCATCTGCTGCCGCCCAAGGAGTTTCATGCCGACACCTCCGAGCTGATCCAGATGCTTAAAAAAGGCCACCACAACGTAAAGATTGACAAAGAAGGATGGGAGGCATTGGTAACCTGGATCGATCTCAACGCCCCGTGCCATGGCACCTGGGCCGAGGTCACCCGCATCCCCGGCCAGCAGCAGCCCGAACGCCGGCAATTCCTGCGGCGGCTCTACGGCGGCATCGACGAAAACGCCGAGGAAATCCCCGACCTCCAACATGCGCCGGTGGCTCCGGTCATCCCGGCGCCGGTTCCGGCGATGAACTCCCCCGTGCCGCGAATTCCTGGATGGCCGCTGAGCACCGACCAGGCGCAACGCCGGCAAAAGTCGCTGGGCCGAACCCGCCGGGTCATCGATTTGGGCGGCGGTGTGAAAATGGAGTTCGTTCGCCTCCCCGCCGGCGCGTTCGTGATGGGCGATCCTGACGGGGAAAGAGATGAGCAACCCCTTTCCGCCGTGGAAATCAAACAGCCGTTCTGGATGGGCGCCGTCGAAGTCGTCAATGAACAGTATGCGCGGTTCGATCCGCGCCACGACAGCCGGTTCGAAGATCGCTCGTCCTGGATTTTCAGCGAGGAATACCTCGGCTGGCCGCTCAATCAACCCCGGCAGCCCGTCGTCCGCGTCTCCTGGAACGAAGCCATGGCCTTCTGCCAGTGGCTATCAAAACGGACCGGAGAATGCATCACCCTGCCTACCGAGGCGCAATGGGAATACGCGTGCCGCGCCGGCACCGACACGCCCTTCTGGTATGGCAATCTCGACACGGACTTCTCCACGTGTGCCAACCTGGGCGATGAAAATCTGAAACGGCTGGCTTACGACGGCTGGCGGCCGCTGTCGCCCGACCTCGTGCCCCGGGAATCCCGCTTCAATGACCACGCCCTGGTCACCGCGGATGTTGGCCGTTACCAGCCGAATCCCTGGGGCCTCTTCGACATGCACGGCAACGCGGCCGAATGGACGCGCTCCAACTACCGGCCCTATCCTTACCGGCCGGAGCCCGACCCAATTGGTTTCACGGCGGGCAACCTGTCCGGCGCCGAGGAGAAAGTTGTGCGCGGCGGTTCCTGGCGCGACCGTCCCAAACGCAGCCGCTCCGCTTTCCGGCTGAGTTATCCGGACTATCAACCAGTGTTTAATGTGGGCTTCCGCGTCATCATCGAGTCAGAACCCAAAACAGAAACCGCAGCGCGATAATAGGGGCCGGGACGGCCCGTCCCCGTAATGCCGCAAACGAATTCGTAAACGTCAGCGCGAATTGGCCCGTCGTATGGGGGCCACACGCAAACCGGGAATCCGCCGGAAATGCCCCTCATCGTGGGAACCGACCAGAACGCCACATCCTAAGGACAGAGCGGTCGCGGCGACCGCGAGATCATTCTGCGGGATCATTTTGCCAGATTCGCTCAAGGCGGCGTAGAGATCGGCATAGTGCTCGGCCATGGACGGAGTGAAGTCGATAATGGGGATCGCCAGACGCAGCCGCTCCAACCGCGCACGCCGGCGGGCGGCTTGCTGGGGCGTTCTGGCCAGCCGCACACCGATAAGAAGTTCGGCCCAGACAATGACTGGCAACACGACGTTTTCGTCCCCGGGGGCAACCCGGTCCCAGGGCACGTCCGAACGTTCCGCCTCGATCAGCGCCGAAGTGTCGATTACGAGGCCCATGGGTTGCGAAGCGGGCGATCGCTGGAGTTAATCTGATCGAGGGCGTCAGCGAAATCCGGATCCCGATTTGGTTCCGACCATGCCTTGACGAAATCGGTCAAAGTCGCCCGGGTGGATTCATGGGTATCTGGCAACGGGGAGACTAGGGCGATGGGGGTGTCGTTCTTGCAAACAATGAACGACTCGCTGCGGTAGCGCACCCGTGCCAGACAGTCGCCGATGCCTCGGACGAAATCGGTGCTGGAGATTTCCGTCTTCATACAGAATACTGTAAATTACAGAAATCCGATAGTCAAGGTTGGCGAATAATGTTCGGAGGGCGGAGTTACAGGACGCCCATTTATTTTGGGGCTCCCGGAGCTCGCCCCTCCGAAACCTCTCCATCCGTGTTATCCGCGAAATCCGCAGTTCTACACCTGAATAATGCGCGTCAGGAAGCCGCCGAACAAAAGGCGTTTGCGTCACCTTGACTGTCACTCTGTGGTTTGCGGGAATGCAAAGTATCCGGGATCGGCTAGCAAAAGTTGACAAACCACCCGCAGCGGCAGAGTATTTTCCAGGTTTAGCGTCATGCCACGCAAAATTCGCCAGTTGATTGCAGATTTGGATGCTGCGGGATTTGCCAGAGTAGCGGGTGGTAAAGGCTCGCACCGCAAGTTCCGTCATCCGAGATTCGCTGGCGCGGTTGTTTTGAGCGGGCAAGACCGTGATGACGCACATCACTACCAGGAAAAGCAGGTCCGCCAAGCCATTCTTGAGATGAGCCGATGAAAAGCGAAGACCGATATCTGAAATTCGTCCAGTGGAACGAGGCAGACACCCTCTATGTGGGATACTGCCCTGACCTGTTCCCGTGGGGCGGGGTCTGTCATGGCCCGACGGAGGAGAAAGCCTACCACCAACTCGCCGCACTGGTCCGCGAAGAACTGGA
>JADGRT010000052.1 GCA_017880715.1 Verrucomicrobiia bacterium
AAAACGGGACGCAAATCACGGGCGCAACCGGGTCTTCGTATTCGATCAATAGCGTGCAGTTCAGCGACGCAGCGGATTACACCGTGGTGGTGACCAACATCATCAATGCCGTGACCAGCCAGGTGGCGACCCTGACCGTGGAACGCTATCCTCCCGCCATTACGGATCAGCCCGTCAGCCAAAGCACACCCGCAGGCGGCAATGTCACATTCACCGTAGGCGCCACCGGCACAACGTTGAATTACCAATGGCAGAAGGAAGGCACGAATATTCTCGATGCCACCGCTGCCGATTTGCCGCTAACCAATGTCACCTTTGCAGACGCCGGCGGCTACCGTGTCATCATCACCAACCCGGTCGGCAGTGTGACCAGCATCGTTGCCACGCTGACGCTGGGCTACGCGCCGGCGATTGTGCAGCAACCGATGAACCTGACAGTTCCGGTGGGCAGTAATGCCTTATTCAACGTGGAAGTCAGCGGCACCGATCCGTTGAGCTACCAGTGGCGGAAGGGGGGCGACGCTTTGCAGGGCCAGACCAACAGCACGCTGCTGTTGAACGGCATCACCGCCAATGACGCGAGCGCATACACCATGGTGGCAAGCAACCCGTTCGGTTCTGTGACCAGTTCGGTGGCCAGGTTGACGCTCCAATTGCCCCCACAGATTGCCCAACAACCGGTTGGAGGATTCAAACCGGTTGGCAGCAACCTTGCCTTCAGCGTCACCGCCACGGGCGCGGAGCCCATGATTTACCAGTGGCAGAAGGACAGGGTGGACATTCCGGACGCGACGGCAACCAACTACAGTCGCACCAACCTCACCTTGGCCGATTCCGGCGCTTACACCGTGGTGGTCACGAATTTCCTTGGCAGCGTCACCAGCAGCATCGCGACGCTGACGGTGGGCTATCCGCCTGTGGTGGTTGAACCGCCGCAATCTTCGACCAACTTGCTGGGTCGCACGGTGGTGTTGAGTTGCACGGTTACGGGAACGCTGCCGATGAATCTGCAATGGCTCTTCAACGGCGCGCCGCTGGCGGACCAGACCAACTCGACGCTGATGTTGACGAACCTGCAAGGCTCAAGCGCCGGGTATTACGCGCTCGCCGCCACAAATGCCTTTGGCGGCACCGTGAGTCCCAGCGCGCAGCTCTCGATCTTCGGGACGGGGTCGGCGACGTGGAAGATGGCCGACGCGATGACCACCACACGCGTGTATCACACGGCGACCTTGCTGCCCAATGGGACGGTGCTGGTCGCGGGGGGTTATGGCAACAGCGGCTCACTTTCCAGCGCTGAGCTGTATGAGAGCAGCCAAGCCACAATAAACGTCACGCTGGGTAACCTCTCGCAAACCTACGATGGTACGGCCAAGAGTGTTTCCGTCGCAACCACACCTCCGGGCCTGTCGGTGGACGTGACCTACAACGGATCGGCCAATGCGCCAACCAACGCGGGCAGCTACACCGTCATCGGCACCATCAATGACCCCTACTATCAAGGCAGCGCAACCAACACGCTGGTCATTTACCCGACAGCGATTTCCCTGACCAGCGCCACAACACTGATCAACGGCGCGTTCCAGTTCACCTTCACCAATACTCCGGGAGCGTTGTTTAGCGTGCTGGCGACGACGAATCTGTCACTGCCATTGAGCAACTGGACCGTGCTGGGTGGTGCCACGGAAATCTCGCCCGGCCAGTTCCAATTCACCGACCCGCAGACAACGAATAATCCGCAGCGCTTCTATGGCGTCCGATTGCCGTAGCGCGCTGGAGACAGATCGGACTATCAGTTCTTATGATTGGCTAGTTCGCCATGATACTTTCCAGCCGCGCCTTTCGGCTCTCCCAGTCCGGCATGGTCTTTCGCAGCAGCGCGTAGAACTCTTTCCCGTGGTTCCCATGAACCAGGTATTCAACCTCGCTGATTCGCTTCGTGGCTGGCACTTCCAGCCGTGCGAAAGCTTCCATCGGCACGAACGACACCGCCGACCCGGACCGGAAGGACCGAATTCGCTCTTGCGTCTCCGGCAGGTTCAGGAACCAGGTCAAGTAATCCGGGAACGCCAGCCGATCGCACCGTGCCGGCAGCCACCGCTCTCGACGCGCTCGATTCGCCCCCGGTGCCTAGGTCGTTTTGGGCACCGTTTCCGGCGCGACTTATCGCGTTCAATTCCAGGGGACGCTGGCTTCCTGATTAACCTGTCACCTTGTGCCGGCCAAACCAGCCCAGTTGCTCTCGCTGAGTCCGGTAAAGCAGGCCGAGAATGCGCATGCCTGCGCTGATCAGGTAAAGATTGAGAAAAACGGAAATCAATCCTGGCAACACCGGCACCGGTATCAGCGAACCGATCAGGTCCTCGGCGAGGAAGCTGGCGCCAATGACAAGTTCGAACGCTGCTGCGGCAACCAGATAGTGACCCGGAATGCGCAGAATGGACCAAATCAGCGCAATTGGATTCAAGGCGGCCACACTGTCAAACACCGCTAACGCCAGCATGCCCATGGGTGCGAGCAGTCCCCCCAGACCCGCCGCCGCGATCATCACGGCTCGCGCATACTCCTCGCCCAAAGGGTGCCACCATCGCAGGATAATGGCCGGCCCAAAGGTGAGCACCGAAAGAGCGAGTAATTGTCCGAAAGGCATGAGGATGTCCTCTGTTATATCGGTGAAGTCCGGCCAACTGGGCGGCTCATTCTCATTTTCAATGGTGGAGGTGATGATGCTCTTGGCGTAGCTGAACAGGTAGCCCGTAACCACGACTCCTGCCAGCCCGGTCACAACTCCGCCATAGGGCCCGATACTGGCCAGAGAAGCTACCAACTGCAGTAAGACAAAGAAAACCGTTCCCGCAACCAGAAGGATCAAACCTCTGCCCTGGATTGGATAATCGATAACTCCCGGAAGCAGGCTGAAAAAATTGTCCTCCGTCGGCGAGACGGGCGGCAGGCGATGCTTGTACGTTCCTCCTTGGTCGGTGGAGGGAGCCGGTTCATCGGTTTGCTGAAGTGCCGGCATGCGAGGAGCCAAAGGCGCATCGGCTGTGGCCGATCCTCCAGGCGAATCGTCCAAAACCAACTTCAGATCCACTTCGCCCAGGGTGATGGTTTGGCCAGGGATCAGCGCCGATTCAGCCACCAGGGCATGGTTAACAAACGTGCCATAGTCGGAGCCCAAGTCCTTGAGCGATGCCCCACTGTCGTTTACGAGAATCTGGCAATGCGCAGCCGCCACGGTTTCGTGCGCGATCAGGAACTCCCCGCCGGGATTGCTGCCGAGGGTGGTCACGCCCGGCGCCAAGGGAATTTCCCACATTTGATCGGTGCCAGGATTAACGATCAGCTTGAACATAGCTACTTGATCATCCCCCGCTTCCTGAGTAGCGCCTCCATGGCCTTGTCCATCATAAGATCGGCCAGCGGCTTGGTAGCTTCATCCAACGCGGCGTTGGCCTCTTTCAGTTTGTTGGCATCGCCGGTTTTGGTTCGGGGGATTTCCATGGCCAAAACCTGCTCGACCGCCTTAAGCGCGGCTTCGACTTTTTCGCGGTACGCCGCCTCGATTTCCCGGGCGCATTCCGCCAGGCCTTTGCGGGTCGCGGCCATCGTCTCCCCCGCCCTGATTTTTGCCTCGATCCACTGGCGGGCTTTCAGGTCGTCAAAGGCGTTGTCCACCGATTCCTCGATCATCTTCTGCACGTCGGCGTCGTTGACATCCACCGCCGATTTCATGGGGACGATGACCTGTTTGCCCGTCTTGATGTCGCGCGCCAGCACGTGAAGGATGCCATCGGCGTCGATCTCGAACTGCACGCCCACCCGCGGCACCCCTTTGGGCGCCGGTTCGAAATCAATCGTGAACCGGCCCAGGCTCCAATTGTCGCGGGCGCGTTCGCGCTCTCCCTGCAAAACATGGATGAGCATGTCCGGCTGGTTGGCCACCGCGGTGGTGAACGCCTCGCCCGCCTTGATGGGGATGGTGCTGTTGCGGGGGATAATGACGTTCATCAAACCGCCAAAGGTCTCGATCCCCAGCGACAACGGGGTGACATCGAGCAACAGCAGGTTCTTAAATCCCCCGGCTAGCACCTCGGCCTGGATGGCGGCTCCCAGCGCCACGGCTTCATCGGGGTTTTGCGACGTGTTCAACAGCGGACCCCGGCGCGACGCGGACGTTAAGGCGGGATTGCCGTCGGCGGCGACGCAGCCAAAGATTTCGGAAACCATCTCGCGCACCAGCGGCATGCGCGTCTGGCCGCCCACCAAAATCACCTGGTCCAAATCCTTGGCTTCCAGCTTGGCGTCCCCCAAAGATCGCAAACAATGGTTCCTCGTGCGGAGGAGGATATCACGAGTAATATGCTCCAGTTCTGTCCGCGTCAGACGGTAGCTAAAGCTGAATGTCGGGGTCAGGAATGGCAGCGCGACTTCCACTTCCGTTTCCGAGGACAGCCGAATTTTGGTTTGCTCGGCCGCCGCGCGGATGCGCGACAGCATCGGCAGATCTTGGGTGGCCTCGGGACCGTTCGCAGCTTTGATTTTTCCGACTAGCAAATCGATAACGCGCTTGTCCAGATCATCGCCCCCCAGGCGGGTGTTGCCATGGGTGGCCAGCACCTGAAAAACACCTTGATTCAACTCGAGAATGGACAGGTCAAAGGTGCCGCCTCCCAAGTCATAGACAGCCAGCTTGGCGTGTTCCTTGAGCTTATCCAAGCCGTATGCCAGCGCGGCTGCCGTGGGTTCATTGATGATGCGCTCGACCGTTAACCCGGCCAGTTCGCCGGCTTTCTTGGTGGCATTGCGTTGGGCATCGTTGAAATAGGCGGGGACGGTAATAACCGCCTTCGTCACGGTTTCGCCGAAGTAACGCTCGGCATCGCCCTTGAGTTTTTTCAGCACCTCGGCCGAGATTTCTTCCGGCGTGAAATTGCGACCGTGAATGGCCACCTGGACGGGCCCGGCTCCCTCGCCGGTGACGGGATACGTCACCAGCATTTCCTCGCGGGAGATTTCGGCGCCGCGCCGTCCGATAAAGCGTTTGATGGAGTAAACCGTTTCCTCGGGGCGAATCACCCGGACCCGATTGGCCTGGTGTCCCACGACCGGCTCCGCGCCGGCGCCGGGAAAGTTCACGACGGACGGCGTCAGCCGTTGCCCTTCGGCATCGGCGATAATGAAAGGAATACCCGAATCGACGGCCGCCACCAGGGAATTGGTCGTGCCGAGATCAATGCCAACAATTCTGCTCATAAACGATTTGCCAGGAACCGAGAATAACGCAGAGATGCAAAGACGCAAAGACGCAAAGCAGCGCACCTTTCGCCTCGCGGGCTGCATCAAGCTCGCCTTTTTTCGTAGCATCCGGCGTGAGCCGGATCATTATTTTCCGCCGAGCATGCGAAAAGCTGCACAAAATTCGAGAGTTTGAGCCGACTCACGTCGGCTGCTACGTTATGGTAGCATCCGGCGTGAGCCGGATCATTTGTCTTCGACGAGCATTCGAAAAGCGGCGCCAGACTCGAGAGTTTGAGCCGACTCACGTCGGCTGCTACGTTATGATCGCGCGTAGATCTTATCCTTGGCCGTCCTGGCCTGGGTAGGCCACCAGAACCGTGAGGCCATGCTAAGCGGGCAAGGACGCCCGCGTTACGAGCTTGATGCAGCCCTGTTCGCCTCGTCGTCGTCCTTCGTCCCTCGTCCTCGATTTCGGTTCGGTTTTTCGAGGACGAGGGACGAAGGACGAGGACGATTACGAAAAAAAAGAGGCTGGCCGAAGCCAGCCCCGTGAATTTTCAGTTCCTCCCGAGGGAAGAACGGTTTAGTAATCCATGCCGCCGCCCATGCCGCCGCCGCCCATGCCGCCGCCGCCGGGACCCGCTTCCTTCTTTTCCGGAAGCTCGGTGATGCAGCACTCGGTGGTGAGCAGCAATCCCGCGATGGACGCCGCGTTTTGGAGGGCGGTGCGGGTGACCTTCTTCGGATCCACCACGCCTGCCTTGACCAGGTCCTCGTACACGCCGGTGGCCACATTGTAGCCTTCGTTGCCCTTGCGCTTCTTGACTTCCTGGACCACGACCGAACCTTCCACGCCGGCGTTGCTGGCCAGGGCGTAGAGAGGCTCTTCGACCGCGCGCTTGACGATCTGCAGACCGATCAGCTCGTCGCCTTCAAGTTTGAGGGCTTCCAACGCCGGCAGACAGCGGAGCAGAGCCACGCCACCGCCAGGCACGATGCCTTCTTCGACGGCCGCACGGGTGGCGTGCAGGGCGTCTTCGACCCGGGCCTTCTTTTCCTTCATTTCGGACTCGGTCGCGGCGCCGACGTTGATGACGGCCACGCCACCGGCCAGTTTGGCCAGGCGTTCCTGCAGCTTCTCGCTGTCGTAATCCGAAGTGGTTTCCTCGATCTGACGGCGGATCTGGTTCACGCGGCCCTGGATGTCCTATGATTTTCCGTGGCCTTCCACGATGGTGGTGTTTTCCTTGTCCACCACGATGCTTTTGGCGCGGCCGAGATCATCCAAACTGATGGACTCGAGCTTCACGCCCAGGTCTTCGCTGATGAACTTGCCGCCCGTAAGAATGGCGATGTCTTCGCACATGGCTTTGCGGCGATCGCCGAAGCCGGGGGCTTTGACGGCGCAAATATTGAGGGTGCCGCGCAGCTTGTTGACCACCAGGGTGGCCAGCGCTTCGCCTTCAACCTCTTCCGAGATGACGAGCAGCGGTTTGCCTATCTTGGCGACCTTCTCCAGAATCGGGAGCATGTCTTTCAGGTTGCTGATTTTCTTCTCGTAAACGAGCACATAGGCGTCTTCGAGCTTGGCTTCCATCGTCTCGGCGTTGGTGACGAAGTAGGGTGACAGATAGCCTTTGTCGAACTGCATGCCTTCGACCACTTCAAGCGTGGTTTCGATGGACTTGGCTTCCTCGACGGTGATGGTGCCGTCCTTGCCAACCTTGTCCATGGCGTCGGCAATGATCTCGCCGATGGTGCTGTCCCAGTTGGCGGACACCGTGGCGACCTGTTTGATCTCTTCTTTGTCCTTGACCTTCTTGGAGATCTTAGCCAGGTGTTCCACGACGGTTTCCACGGCCTTCTGAATGCCGCGCTGGATGCTGACGGGATTGGCCCCGGAGGTGACATGCTTCATGCCCGAGCGAAAGATGACCTCGGCGAGCAAAGTCGCGGTGGTCGTGCCGTCGCCGGCGGCGTCGCTGGTCTTGCTCGCGACTTCGCGGACCATTTGGGCGCCCATGTTTTCGAAGGGATCCTTCAGTTCGATTTCCTTGGCGACCGTGACGCCGTCCTTGGTTACCGTGGGGGAACCGAATTTTTTATCGATCACCACATTGCGGCCTTTGGGCCCCAGCGTGGCCACGACAGCCCGGTTCAGTTGCTGCACGCCGCGCAGGAGGGCCTGGCGGGCGGCTTCATCGAATATTAGTTGTTTCGCTGCCATAAGGGTAGTTCAGTGTTCAGGGGTTATTCCAAAACGGCCAAAATGTCGTCGGAGTTAAGGATCTTGTATTCCTTATCGTTGAGCTTGATCTCCGTGCCGCCATACTTGCTAATCAGCACGCGATCACCTTTCTTGACTTCAAACGGAACTTTCTTCCCGTTGTCGTCGGTCTTGCCGGTGCCGATGGCCACCACAATGGCTTCGGTCGGTTTCTCCTTCGCGGAGTCGGGGATGATAATCCCGCCTTTTTTAACTTCTTTCTCCTCGGCCGGTTCCACAAGAATCCGGTCGCCGAGCGGTTTAACGTTCATTGCCATACGTTTCCATGTTCCTTTGTTGGTTTGATTGGTTTTCGAATCAAATCCCGCAAGCACCCGCCACGGGAAAAGTTAGCCGGCCCCCCTTTCAGAACCGCGCCGCGCTACCACCTGCGGCGCGCCGCTGAAAGCGGCCGGGAAATTTAGTTTTTCTTCTCGTCCACGACTTCGGCGTCGATGATCGGGCCCTCATCCTTCTTGCCCGACTCCTTGGCCTTGCCCGACTCCTCCGCCGGGCCGTCCGGTGATGCCTTGCCCGCTGCCTGGGCCTTTTCCGAGGCGGCCTTGTAAAGCTCGGCGGATGCCGTCTGCCAGGCCTCGTTCAAGTGTTCGCTGGCCGACTTGATGGCGGACGCGTCGCTTCCTTTCAACGCCTCTTTCGCTTCCGTCACCGCCTTTTCGACCTTGCTCTTTTCGGCCGCGGAAATCTTGTCGCCGTTTTCGCGGAGCATTTTCTCCGAACGATACACGGTGTTGTCCGCCTCATTACGCTGCTCGATTTCCTCGCGCTTCAGTTTGTCTTCCTCGGCGTGCAGCTCGGCCTCCTTGCGCATTTTCTCGACTTCGTCCTTGTTCAGTCCGCTGCTGGCCGTGATGGTGATCTTCTGCTCCTTGCCGGTGCCCAAGTCCTTGGCGCTGACATGCAGAATCCCATTGGCATCGATGTCGAAAGTCACTTCAATTTGGGGCACGCCGCGCGGGGCCGGCGGAATCTCCGCCAGTTGGAATTTGCCGATGGTTTTGTTGTCGCGGGCAAATTGCCGCTCGCCCTGCAACACATGAATTTCCACCCCCGGCTGATTGTCCGAGGCCGTCGAGAAAATCTCGGATTTGCGCGTGGGAATGGTCGTATTACGCTCGATCAGACGCGTGAACACAGCTCCCAAAGTCTCAATGCCCAGCGATAGCGGCGTCACGTCCAGCAGGAGCACGTCCTTGACCTCGCCCTTGAGCACACCGCCTTGAATCGCGGCGCCCACAGCCACCACCTCGTCCGGGTTCACCCCTTGATGCGGCGGCTTGTTAACCAGCGAATGAGCGGTTTCCACCACCCGCGGCATGCGGGTCATGCCGCCCACCAGCACCAATTCGTCGATGCGGCTGGCTTCGATGCCGGCGTCGCGCAAACAGTTTTGCACCGGCGCAATGGTGCGCGTGAAAAGGCTGTCGCACAACTGCTCCATTTTGGACCGGGTAAGCTTCGTGGAGATGTGTTTTGGACCGGTGGCATCCGCGGTGATGAACGGCAGATTGATTTCGTACTGCTGCGCGCTGGACAAGGCAATTTTCGCCTTCTCCGCCTCCTCCTTGATGCGTTGAAGGGCGTCCGGTTGCTTCCGCAGGTCAATCCCGTTGTCACGCTTAAACTCATCCAGAATGGCATCCATGATCAGGTTGTCCCAATCGTCGCCGCCCAGGTGCGTATCGCCGTTGGTGGCTTTGACCTCGAACACGCCGTCGCCAATCTCCAGCACCGAAATATCGAAGGTGCCGCCGCCCAGATCGTACACCGCAATTTTCTCGTCTTTCTTTTTGTCCAAGCCATAGGCCAGCGAGGCGGCGGTCGGCTCGTTGATGATGCGTAAAACCTCGAGGCCGGCAATCCGACCGGCATCTTTGGTGGCTTGACGCTGCGAGTCATTAAAGTAGGCCGGAACCGTAACCACCGCCTGCGTGATCTTCTCGCCCAGACGCATTTCCGCGTCGGCCTTTAATTTGGTCAAAATCATGGCCGAGATTTCGGGAGGACTAAAAGCCTTGGCCTGGCCGTCCACTTCGACCTCCACCGCCACGTCGCCATTGGCCGCCCGCACCACCTTGTACGGCACCCGCTTGATTTCTTCCTGTACCTCTTCAAACTTGCGGCCCATGAAACGTTTGATGGAATAAACCGTGTTGCGTGAGTTGGTAACCGCCTGGCGCTTGGCCGCTTCTCCCACCAGACGTTCGCCATTCTTCGCAAACGCCACCACCGAAGGGGTCGTCCGCTTGCCCTCCGAATTCTCCAGCACGACCGGTTCGCCGCCCTCCATCACCGCCATGCAGGAGTTGGTCGTTCCTAAATCGATGCCGAGTACTTTAGCCATAAAATCGTAAGATTAACTTAACTATTCCATCAGCCCATAGCAACTTGAATGCCAATCTAAGATAATTTCTTATATCATGTTTTCTGATAAGTAGTTATAATCTATTTTTAGATCGAATCAATCCGATCCAAAGTGCGTCACAAGAGACAGATTGACGCAGTTTCCTGCCGCCTGAGTGCGCCATGTCACACCCCATGCCTTTTAAATGAGCCTCGTTACCTCGTCTCCTGCCTTTCATGAATTTGCCCGGCGCCAACCCCCGGCGGAATTGAGAATCGGCTTGAGATTAAGTCCGCTTCGGCCGATAGTCCTTTCGACAAACCAAACGCAAGCCGCTGGCATCCTCGCCACTCTATGACTGGGGATGGGGCCAGCGCTGGTTAAAACCGATGCGGACTGCCAATTGAGAAAGGCGCATGAACATGGGCAAGATCATTATTGTAGCCGGAGTTCCCGGAGCCGGAAAATCCACCATCCTTTTTGAAGCCTGGAAACGGGTGCAGAAAGATCTGAATTATACGATCGTTTCGTTTGGCACGGAGATGCTGAATCTATGCCAAGAGGCGGGTTTGGTGTCCAGCCGGGACGAAATGCGCAATTTATCTCCGGATATTCAGGAGGAAATGCAGTGGCGCACAACCAAGCGCCTGGCCGAACGCCCGGAGAACATCCTGCTCGACACCCATTGCGCGATCAAAACGGGTTCTGGCAGCTATCTTCCCGGCTTGACGCCTCGTATGATCGAGCGAATGTCGCCCAGCGCGATCATTCTGGTGGACGCGCACGAGGCCGAGATCCGCGGCCGGCGCAAACTTGATAAATCCCGCCCCCTGCGCACCCTTGAATCGTCCGAAGACATCCTGGAGCATAAGGTGATCAACCGCGCTTATGCCGCCGCCTTTTCGGCCCGCAGCGGCTGCTTGTTGCGCATCATTCAAAACAACACCGGTGAATTCGAGCAGGCGGTCGAGGATTTCATCGGCACGATGCGGTTTATTGGCGTCGAAAAATTTGTGCCGCCCGGCAAACCCCGGGAGCCGGCGCCTCCCTCGGAACCATTGACTCAGCCCCCTATAGCCAAAGGCTGATTCGAGGACGATCTGACTGCTTGCAGGGTCCGGCTGGATAAAAGCCAACCCGAACCGTGAGGCCATCCTAAGCGGGCGAGGATACCCGCGCGCCTGTTCGGAGCGCGGACATTCTTGTCCGCCTCTTCGTTCTGGTCAACGCCCAAGCGGACAGGAATGTCCGCGCTCCGAAAAAAGT
>JADGRT010000411.1 GCA_017880715.1 Verrucomicrobiia bacterium
CTAACAACTCCTCCTGAAACGTCATTTGCCGATGGTGCTCCTCCTGGCCTTGAATGTATTGGAACTGACGTATGACATGCCAGCCATTCAGCCGTCCCTTCGGGACTTGGGGCTATGCGAAACTTGCCCCGGCGTTGAAACGCCGGGCTATTTTCAGGCATCCCTCCGGGATGATGACGATGAAATCCCAGTGGCATTGGACAACCTGTCCGCGCTCCTAGGTCTTCGGTTTCAGTTGCGGGAACAGGATGACATCGCGAATGCTATCTTGTCCCAGGAGCATCATACAGAGCCGATCGATGCCGATGCCCAATCCGCCGGCCGGAGGCATGCCGTGTTCGAGCGCGACCAGGAAATCCTCATCGAGTTTCTGCTGTTCGCCGCCGGCCTGGTGTTCCAGCCGCTCGCGCTGTTCGATGGGATCGTTTTGCTCGGTGTAGGCCGGGGCAATCTCCTGTCCATTGATGCAGCATTCGAACACTTCGACCATGCTGGGATCTTCCGGCGACACTTTGGCCAGTGGCACCAATTCCTTGGGCAGATGCGTCACAAAGGTGGGTTGAATCAGGGTGGGTTCGATAAGTTTCTCGAACACCGCGCCGGTGACTTCAAAGTCCTCGTAAGCCGCTCCGATTTCGGCGCCCAGTTTCATCGCCCGTTCGCGGCGTTCGGCGGGGATGAGTTCAAACCAGTCCGCCCCGGCCGTTTCCCGAATCAAATCTTTGTATTTCACCCGGCGCCAGGCGGGGGTCAGATCGATGGTCTTGGCGGATTTGCCTTCGGCATCGAGGGTGGTGATGACCAGCGTGCCCAGGACTTTCTGCGCAACATGGCAGATCATGGACTGGGTCAATTCCATCATGGTTTCATAATCGCCGTACGCCTGGTAGGCCTCGAGCATGGTGAACTCGGGGTTGTGCCGGCGCGAGAGTCCTTCGTTGCGGAAATTCCGGCCGATTTCGAAGACGCGGTCGAGGCCGCCCACCAGCAGCCGTTTCAAGTACAATTCCAGGGCGATGCGGAGA
Organism: Verrucomicrobiia bacterium; assembly: GCA_017880715.1. Lineage (GTDB taxonomy): Bacteria > Verrucomicrobiota > Verrucomicrobiia > Limisphaerales > UBA1319 > JADGRT01. Next base: position 1,026 of record JADGRT010000411.1, read on the forward strand.
TAGAAATTGCAGCCTAGCGAGTTGTGGAACGTGACGAAGGGCTGAGCGGCCGCGCCGCCAGGGATGGCCTGCATCATGGGAGTTTCCACTTCCAGGAAGCCGCGTTCGTGGAGGAAATTCCTAATTTCACGAATAATCTGGCTTCGCTTCACGAAAACGGCCTTGACCTCGTCATTGGCCATGAGGTCGAGGTAGCGCTGGCGGTAGCGCGTTTCGGTGTCGGCCAGACCATGCCATTTTTCCGGCGGCGGGCGCAACGCCTTGGCCAGAACCACAAAAGAATGGATTTTGACGGTTATTTCCCCGGTTTTCGTGAGAAAGAGCGCGCCCTTGACCCCGATGAAATCGCCCAGATCGAGTTGTTTGAACACCTCGAATTGCTCATCGCCCAGCGTCTGCTTTTGGGCATAGGCCTGGAGCCGTCCGCTTTGGTCTTTGAGGTCGATAAACTGGCTCTTGCCCATGTCGCGATGGGCGGTGATGCGTCCAGCCAGGGCAACCTCGAGGCCATCCGCGAAGCGGGCGCGGGCCTCGGCGCACGTTTCGCCGGGCGTAAATTTATTGGCGAAGGGGTTGATGCCTTTAGCCTGCAATGCCACCAACTTGGCCTTGCGCTGTTCCATCAATGCATTCGTGTCGTCCATAATCAGCCTGCGATGAAACACAGCCCCGCCGCAATTGTCCAAGCTTTTACGACCGATATCTTTGAATGGCCAGCCGGGCGCCGATGTCCAATCCTGACGTTATGAAGTTTCGTTGGCAGATACACGGCCAGACTTTGAATTTTACGCGCGTCGCGAGGGTCAGCGGAAACCATCGGAGCGCGGACATTCCGGTCCGCTTCGGGCGTATTGGTGCAGGGCCAGCAGGCGCACTCTCTTTAGGTTGCCAGGGTGTCGCCCTGAGTCTGCTGCTTTTTTTGGCCAACGGGTGGATCGGATCCAGTCTGGCGGCCACCCATCCGTCCGACGCCATCATCTACACGGGAATGGCTGATGCCTCGGGAGCGGTGGCGGTGGGCACCAACTGGTTCGCCGTGGCCAACGACGAGGATAATCCCATCCGCATTTATCGGCGCGACCAGGGTGGTCCTCCGGTGAAGACATTCAATTTCACGGCTTTTCTGGAACTCGATCCGAAAAAATCGGAAGTGGATTTCGAAGCTGCTACGCGCGTGGGCGACCGTGCTTATTGGCTTTCGTCCAACGGTCGAAACCGCAAGGGCAAGGAGCGGAGCAACCGGCATCGGTTTTATGCAACCACCATTCTGGAGACCGCTCATGGCGTCGATTTGACACCGGTTGGCAAGCCGTACAAATGGTTGCTCGAGGATTTGTGTTCGGCGCCCCAGCTTAAGCGTTTTAACCTGGCTCAAGCGGCCGCCCTGCCACCCAAAGATGCCGGCGCCTTGAATATCGAAGGTCTTTGTGGCACGCCCGATCACCGATTGCTTATCGGTTTTCGCAATCCCGTTCCCGGCGGCCTTGCGCTAGTCGTGCCCATGATGAATCCCGATGGGGCGATCGCCGGCAAGCGGGCGGTGTTGGGCGAGCCGATTCTGCTGGATCTGGGTGGTTTGGGCATTCGCGACATGGCGTATGGAGAGGGAAAGTATCTGATCGTTGCCGGGCCTTATGATGGGCACAAGGATGGCGGCTTTGCCCTTTACGAATGGAGCGGGGGAGTCGAGCAGCCGAAAAACCTTAAGGTGAAACTGCGGGGATTCAGTCCGGAGGCGATCATTATCTATCCTGACAAAGGATTGAAGGAATTCCAACTGCTGAGCGACGATGGCACGCGCAAAATACAAGGCCGGATCAACAAGGAGTTGCCGTTGCCGGAACAACAATTCCGTGGCTATTGGGTGACGCGGTGAGCAGGGTGCAACTCGCTTTTTGAGGAGCGCCCTCGTCCGCGAGTTCGCCTCGTTTAACTTCGCGCGGATGATGGCATCCGCGCTCCATCCTCGCGTGGCCCAAGCGGGCGCGATTAACACGAACGGTGTGGAAGAATCAGGCATGAAAAACGCGCCCTAGGCGCCATCGCCGCTACGTAGAGGGCGCTTGTGGAAGTTAATCCCTTCGGGACTCAACCGTCGATCCGTCCGCACCCGGCGTTGAAACGCCGGGCTATTTTCAAGAGTCCCTCCGGGACAAAAAACGGCCTATATGCGGC
>JADGRT010000053.1 GCA_017880715.1 Verrucomicrobiia bacterium
GTCCCGCCCGCTATTACCGCGTCCGGGTAGTGCCCTAGCGCTATCGCTAAGGATTCAAGCCCGGTCCGGAGGGTGGAGTTACACGACGCCCTTTAATTCGGAGGGTGGAGTTACACGACGTCCATTTATTATGGGTCTCGCGGAGCTCGCCCCTCCGAAACTGGATGACTTGCTTTCAGGAAGGGTCGTCTAGCTCGAGGACTTGCCTGTGATTCGTTAAAAACCTGATTGCACTTTGCGCTCAAATCGAGGACAACTGCGTCCCATTTAACACATGAAAAAAGCATCTAAAAAAACGCAGACGGCGGAAACTCAATTGCTGGAGTTGTTGCAGAAAGTGCTGCCCAAGGCCACCCACGACGCCCAACTCGCCAGCAAAATTTATCAGGCAGTCGAACAGGAACTCAAAGTCAAGGCGCGCCTCACGGCCTTCGAAAAATTCTGCCATAAGGTGGAACTGCCCGACTTGGATCCCAAGACGGTCATGGAGGTCAAAAGCCAGTTGGCCGCGTCCTTCGATGACGGCGACATCACGCTCAAACCCAATAAGAAGGATCAAAGCCTGGCGGTGGAAATCTCCCTGCCGAACGGCGCCCAACTCAGCAGCGAAATTAAGGTCAAGGCGGCCACCGGCGAGTCCGCTGAAGATCCAGCCATGGAATTAAAATTCGCGCCCTTTCCGGTCAGCCTGCCCGGCGACCCGGAATTGATCTGGCTGCTCGCCAAACGCGAAAACCTAACGCCGGAAGAGGCCGGCATCGCGCTTTCGAAAGTGGAGGAGAATTTTTGGGCCTCGAAAACGGGCCAAAAACTGATCCGCGACCGCGTGGAACGTAACTTCCCGGAGTTTATCAACCGTGCGCCATCTGGAATGCTCAATGAGGTCGGACTAAAACGACATTACAAAATCCCTGAACCCCTCAAAGTGCTGCGCCCGACGCCAACACTGCGCAAGGGGCAATAGCAAGTTTAACAACACCCCATTATTCGGAGGGCGGAGTTACACGACGCCCCATTATTCGGAGGGGGGAGTTACACGACACCCCACTTATCATGGGGCTCCTGGAGCTCGCCCCTCCGAAACTGCAACAACCGGCTCTTCACGGTTGGCGTCTTGGTATCGTTCATACGGCTTGATCGACAAACCAGCGCGTCAACCCCGCCGCCTCAGGCGATGGCTTTGAGGTAGCGCTCCGCCACCGTGTCCCAATTGATCAGATGGTAAAACGCCGCGATATGATCGGCCCGGCGATTCTGATACTTGAGATAGTAGGCATGTTCCCACACATCGATGGTCAGCAGCGGCGTGCGTCCGGCCGTAAGCGGGCTGTCCTGGTTGGACGTCGCCTCGATGCGCAATTCCTTGCCGGCATCCACGGTCAGCCAGGCCCAGCCGCTTCCGAATAGCGTGGTCGCCGTCTTGGTCCATTGCTCCTGGAAGCTGGCGAAACTGTTGAATTTCTTTTCGATGGCCTTTAGCAGTTCCCCTTTGGGTGCGGCCCCTTCGCTCTTTTTCAGGCTCAGCCAGTAGAAATTGTGGTTGGCCACGCCGCCGCCGTGATTGCGCACTGCGGTCCGAATGGCCTCCGGCACCGAGGCCAGGTCGCGAATCAATTCATCCACGGATTTCTTGCCCAGCGCGGGATGATCGGCCACGGCTTTGTTCAGGTTGGCCACATAGGTGGCGTGGTGTTTGTCATGGTGGATGGTCACCGTTTGCGCCTCGATGTGCGGTTCGAGGGCGTCATAGGCATACGGCAATGGCGGAAGGGTATAGGGCCCTGCCGGAGGAGCCGCGGGCGGCGCCGGTTGCGCGCTGGCGGGTTTGACGTTGCCGACTGCCGCCGCGGCGGTAGCCAGCGCGGTCGTTTTAATCGCTTCACGACGAGACATCATGATTCCTTTTTGTTTAATGATCTTTAATTCGCCACGTTTCCGACCCAGCCTGGAATTCAACGAGTCCGGGCACAGTGGAAATAGATCCACATGGATCGAAAAACAGAGTTATCTTAACACAGAACCTCGATTTACGCCAGGGCCGCGAAAACCAGCTCGAGTGCGCGGCGTTCGATGGCTTCAACCGGGGCGTCAAAACCGGCAGTTTCCCAAAAGGTCCGCTTGCCCAAAAACGGATGATCCTTTAAGCTGCTGGCACATGGAAAACCCGAGCACACCCAGATATGTCTTGAGCCAATGCATGACGGTCGCTTCAATCGAATTGAACCTGCGCGGCGCCCAGCGCGATGAGGTGCTGCGGGAACTCGTCGATAAGATCCCCGCCATCGTCCAGCGGCCTGAATCACGCCAAACGCTGCTTCGGGCTCTTCAAGAAAGGGAGCAGTTATGCAGCACCGGCATCGGCGATGGGATTGCCTTGCCGCACGCCCGCAACGCCCTGGTGGGTTTGGTGGATCAAACGGTCATTGTCTTTGGCCGCCACCCGGCCGGCATTCCCTTCGGCGCCATCGACGATGTGCCCGCCCGTCTCTTTTTCCTCCTGGTGGCCCCCACGGTCAACCAGCATCTCCAGGTCCTGGCTCGCCTAAGCCGCTTGTTGCGCGATCCGAAACTGCGCCAGAATCTTCTGCGCGCGGAACGGCCGGACAAAGTGATCGCGCTGATTCGCGAGGCGGAGGCAACTTTTTAACGCTTGCTATAAGTGCCGCCGCGTGAGGGCACGCGGCCTACAAGCCCATGAGGCCGGGTCCCCTGACCCGGCGTCTTGGACTTATGACGCTCTGTATATCATCCCGTAACTTCACCCGAAAACCCCTGCTGGCGCAACGCCTCGTAAAGGACCAGCGCCACACAATTGGATAAATTCAACGAGCGCGACTCGGCGTTCAACATGGGAATGCGCAGCCAGCGATCCGCGTTCTGTTCCAGGAGACTCCGGGGCAAACCGGCGGTTTCGCGTCCGAATACCAGGTAATCGCCCGGCTCGAAGCGCGCCTCCGAATACCGCCGCGGCCCAGCGGATTCAACCAGCCACAGGCGGGCTCCCGCTGGCAGTTGGGCCTGGAAGGCGGACCAACTCGGCCAGCGATGCCACTCGACCTGCTGCCAGTAATCCATGCCCGCGCGCTGGAGATCCCGATCGCCCAGTTGAAATCCAAACGGTTCAATCAAGTGCAGACAAGTGCGTGTGGCCGCGCATAACCGCGCCACATTGCCCGCATTCGGGGGAATCTCGGGTTCAACCAGGACAACGTGCATAATCCCCATTACTCGTCGGATTCGTTTCGACTGTCTCCCGCGCCACCCGGAGAGGTTTTGCCGTTTCCATAAAACACCTTCCACAAAACCAGCCCCTGCGCCGGCGCCGTCATGCCGCCGACCCGCCGATCGCGACGAGCCAAAATGCCCTTCATCTCTTCGGGGGCGATTTTCCCCTGCCCCACCTGAACCAGGGTGCCCACCAGGCTGCGGCACATTTTGTAAAGGAAACCATCGCCCTCGATCACGAAGGTGAACCGCGCACCCTGGCGCTTGATGTCGCAACGCGTGAGGGTGCGCACGGTGGACTTGCGGGGATGGTTCTGCGTTCCCGCGAAGGACTTGAAATCGTGCCGGCCCACCAGCAACGCGGCGGCCTGGCGCATCGCCGCCATCTCCAGTTTCTGGGTCACATGCCAGGCCTGGGCGCGCATCAGCGGATTCATCCCCGGATGATTCCAGACGAAATACCGGTATTGCTTGCCCCGGGCCTGAAACCGGGCGTGGAAAGCGGCCGGGCACCGCGCGACTTTCATGACCCGAATGTCGGCCGGGAGATGCGCATTCATCGCCAGGAGCAGTTTGGCCACGGGCATTTTAAATTCGTCCCGGGGAATCTCCACGTGCGCCACCATGCCCAGCGCGTGCACCCCGGTGTCGGTGCGGCTCGAACTGTGAACCCGGCCGGGATGCCGGAAAATCCGGCTCAACGCCAATTCCACCAACTGCTGCACACCCACCCCGGTTGGCTGCACCTGCCAACCCGCATACTGAGAACCATCGAAAGCGATGGTGAGCTTAAATTTGAGCGGGGTTGAGTCCATCCAGATAGCTCTGCAACAGGATTGCGGCGGCCGTTTGATCGACCTTTTCCCGGCGCGCCGCGCGCCGCACGTTGCCCGCGATTAAAAAGCGGTTCGCCTGGGCGGAGGTCAACCGTTCATCCCAGGTCTTGATGGGAACGCCAATCGTGTCGCGCAACACGGCCACGAATTCCTGCACTTTCAACGCCGCCGGTCCGTAGCTGCCGTTCATGTTGCGCGGCATGCCAACCAGGACCAACTCGACTTCCTTTTCGCGCAGCAGCACCTTCAAGCGCGATAGAAATTCGGGGAAAGGCTCCGCCAGGATAAACTCGAGCGGTTGAGCAATCATTTTCAGCTCGTCGCTCACCGCAATCCCCATCCGCTTGGCCCCATGATCGATCGCCAGAATCCGCATGGCCCCAGAGTAGAAGCTCCCACCCGAAAGATCAAAAGAAACCCGCTGCCTGGTATTGATTCCGTTGAAAACCCCGTAACGGCGACTCGGCAGAGCGCCGCCAACTTCACGGTTTCGGGCAAAGAATGCGGCGCTCTGCCGAGCCGCCGCTACGCCCGCAATGGGTTGAAATCGTTTTTCGGTTGTAGAAGTGAGATGTGAAATTTCTGAAAGGCTTCCAGGCGTTGATTGATCCGTGTAAATCCGTGTGATCCGTGGTCTAATTTTGGCAAATCTTTTGCAGCCTTCCGCCTTTTTTGTGCCTTTCGGCGGCCATCGCCAGTCCGTTTTGGACTGGAAAACCGGCGCCCAACCGCCCACAGGCTTGTCCCTCGCGATGATTCCCGCCCAGAGCCTGCGAAAAGCCCAAAGTCGGCGATTGACACCGAAAACGGACAGATGCAGGGTTCCGCATGATCACCGACGAGAACCCATTCTCCTCTCCCCGCGATAGCGTCACAGGATATTCTTATCAATTGATCCTGCGGGTCACCGCCGGGCGTGGCGCGCCCGGCCGCGTTGTGGTAAAATCATTCGACCGTCCAACCTCCCGGAGAACGTCATAATGACAACCCAGAGAAGCGACCTTACGCGCCGCCAATTCCTCGGAGTCACCGCGACGTCCGCCGCGGTTGCGGCCTTCGGACAACTGCCTCGGGCGTTGGCCGCCGGACCGCCGAAGCGGAAAACGATCCTCTCGTTCTACTGCGACGACACGTCGCCTCGCCCCGCCGGCGCCAAGGCGTTTCAACTCTTCCTCGACTACTGTGCCCGGCAAGGGATCAAGGGCGAATCGAGTTGCATCCTCGGCATGGGCGGCGCGAGCATCACGCGCAAACCCACGGACGATGAGCGTGCCTACCTCGATCAGATCGCGCGCGCCTGGGAGTGCGGCCTCGGTTCGCACATGGAAATCATGACGCATGGCGGCCGGTTCGATTTCGAGGCGAACCGCGCGCCGAAAGACGCCCAGCACGAAGGGGTCTGGCTGTACGAACCCGAGGTCGCCGTCGAGCAGTACGAACGCTATTTCGGCAAAATCATCGCCGAAGGGGAGCGGGCCAACGTCCGCTTTTCCGGCTTCACCTGGCCGGGCTGTGGCTGCGAGGCCTGCACGAAGCGATACCAAGAATTGAAGGCCGCCGGCCATACCGCGCCGAATCCGGCCATGTGGAAGGCCCTGCTCAACCTGGCCAAACAAGGGAAGTTCCGCGGCCCGACCGTCCCCTGCTTCTTCGACTCCAGCGAGAAGGACTACGGCGCCCATCGCAAGGCAAGCGACGGCAAGTATGGCGTCTATGATCTGATGCCTAACGCCGGAGACAAGTTTGCCACCTACCGAAACAGCGACCGCTCGGAGTTCCTGGACGCCGACTATTACATCACGGCCGACGGGAAGTCGGGGATCGTCGTGCGGCACGTCGCAGCCGGCGCACCGTACTGTCTCTTTTATGGTCACTGGCAGGGGCTAAACCCAGTCAATGGCCTCGGCTGGAAGGCGTTCAACACCGTCGTCGAGCGGATCCGCCAGCACCTCGAAGGGCGCGTGGTCTGGATGCGTCCCAGCGAGATCACCGACCACTATCACAAGGCTGACGGGTGGAGCTTCTTGGACACGCTGTAGGCCCCTTTCCCTTTGAAAGAGGGTTCCCCGCGATAGCGTCAAATGAAATTCTTATCATTATCATTTGGCAACCCAATCCTAACCGACACCCACATGAACCATCAAAGAGCACGTAACCGAAGGACAGAAGATGCCCCGGGCCGCGACGCTGGAACCAACCGCCGCAGTTTTTTAAGAACCGCCAGTGCCGGACTGTTCAGCATGGCTGGACTATCCGCGCTGGCCCAAAGCGATCGCCCAACCGGGGCGCGGCCGAAGGAGCGGCGGATGAAGATCACGAAGGTGGAACCCATTCTGACCGGGAGCGACGTTTTCATCAAAATCGAGACCGATGCCGGCATCGTCGGATATGGCGATGGCACGAACCACTTTCTTCCTTACGCCGCCGAAGGAGCGTTGAAAGACGTGATCCCGTATTTGATTGGTGAAGACCCGGAACGAGTCGAGTATCTCTGGCAAGCCTGCTTCCGTCGCCGTTTCTACCGTGGCGGCCCGGCAACCGGATCGGCGATCAGCGCCATCGACATGGCCTTGTGGGACATCAAGGGGAAAGCCTGCGGCGTACCGGTTTATCAAATGCTCGGCGGGCTGGCGCGGACCAAAGTCCGGGTTTACGGACACGTCGGCGGGAACACCGCGGACGAGGCCGCCCAACAAGCAAAAGAGCGCGTGGCCAAGGGCATCACGGCCCTGCGCTTTCGGGCTTTCCACAGCTACGACGCCGTCGACCTGCACGACCACAAGCTGGCGGTCGAGCAGCAGATCGAGTATCTCGCGGCGATCCGGAGCGCCGTGGGCGATCGCATCGACCTCATTCTGGAGTGCCACGGACGCTATGATCCGGTCTGGGCCATCGAACTGGCCCGGCGCGCGGAGCCGTACCGGCCGTTCCTGATCGAAGACCCCATTCGCCACGAGAATCCGCAGGCGATGGCCCAAGTCCGGAGCAGCACCCGCATTCCGTTGGCCACCGGCGAACGCTTCCATAGCAAATGGGACTTTCGCGAGACGATCGTCAATAGCTACGTGGACTACCTCCGGCCGGATGTGTGTCATTGCGGCGGCCTGAGTGAAATGAAGAAAATCGCTGCCTTTGGCGAAGTCTTCTATTTGAACCTGATTCCCCACAACAACGCCGGTCCGCTCGGCACGGCCGCAACGCTGCATGCCGCCCTGGCCATCCCCAACGTGACTCTCATCGAGGCGCCGTGGGTGAATGGGGAGGCGAAGACCGACGTCGTGTCGCCCTATCCGAAAGTGGAGGCTGGTTATGCTCTGCCGCTGGAGGGGCCGGGGCTGGGCATCACGTTTGACGAGGCGCTCGCTCGATCCAAGCCCTTCCAAAAACCTGGCCTGCAGCCGCGTCTCAATGACCCCGACGGCTCGGTCCGGGATTTTTGATCCGGTCGCGAGTCATCGGCGCGTCCGCGGTGACGTGATCCATCTCCCTATCCCCGTAGCGGCGACTCGGCAGAGCGCCGCCAATTTCCCGGGTTCGGGCAAAGCATGCGGCGCTCTGCCGAGACGCCGCTACGCCGGCCAGTCCCAACCAAATCCAGATGGATGAGAGGCATGGCCGCCATGGCCGGACGGATTGCGCCTATGTTTTAGGGCGCAGCAGGATTGCCTTCTTGGTCGTGCCTTCCACTTCCACGCTACGGGTTTCCACCGTGGCGTCGTCTTTCAACGCGTTGTGCACAATGAACCGGTCAAAACCGTTCAACGGCTCCAACTCGACGATGTCTCCCCAGCGCCGCACCTTTTCCGCGGCCTCCTTGGCCTTGGCGATCAACTCCTCGCGCGCCTGGGTCCGGTAATTGGCCACGTCGATCAACACCTTGGGGGCGGTCTGGTCGGCCTGGAAAATCATGCGGTTGGTCACATACTGCAACGCCACCAGGGTCTGGCCTTTGCGCCCGATCAGCCGGCCGGGATCATCCGTCTTGATTTCCAGCAACGGACCCTCTTCCAGTTGATGCTCCTCGATGGTGACTTCAAAACCCAGATGCTTCAATAAATCTTCCAGGATGACTTTAGGATTTGCAGGCATAAGCTTGTCGTGTTCGTTTTTGGAATCTGCGCTCTTGGCTTGGCTACCGGCGTTTCGCCGAAACCCCCGGCGTGGGCGTCACCGGCGTGACCGCGACGTTTCGGGTCAACTTCATTTGGGCAATAGTCAAAAGGTTCTGCACGGTCCAATACAGCGACAATCCCGCGGAGAAATTGTATAAAATCACAATGAACATCAAGGGCATATATTTCATCATCTTCTGCTGCATCGGATCCATCCCCGGCGACGGCGGGGTCATATGCGACTGCCAGAGCATGGTGACGCCCATGATCAAGGGCAACGGATTGATCGGAAATTCAAGGCCCGGAATGACAAAGATCGTGTCGGAACGGGACAGATCGGCCGCCCATAAGAAAGAAGCCCCTCGCAACTCGATCGCCGTTTGCAGCATTTTGTAAAAACCGATAAACACTGGAATCTGCAACAGCATGGGCAGGCAGCCCCCCATCGGGCTGACCTTGTTCTGTTTCATGAACTCCATCAGCTTGGCCTGCATCCGGCGGGGTTCCTCTTTGTACTTCGCCTGAATCTCCTTCATTTGCGGCTGCAGCGCCGACATGCGCTTCATGGACCGCGTGCTGGCGGCCGTCAGCGGCCAGAAGATCAGTTTGATGATGAGGGTGATGGCGATAATGGCAAACCCATAGCTCAAATGCAGCGAGTGATGCAGGGCGTTCATGGAAAGCAAAAGCCCCTTGGAAAAGAAGCCAAAGAACCCGCCAAACCCCATGATCAGATCGAGATTGTTGTCGAATTGCGTGCTTAACTTGGCCAGCGTGTTGTATTCCTTGGGGCCCGCATACAACTGAAACCGTCGCTCCAAGACTTGATTGGCCAATAGGTTGGTGCCCGAATAAACCAACGACGCCTGGTACCCATTGGTCACCGCCTTGGAATTCGCCGCCGGCTCGGCCGCCAGGGGCGACAACGGCGCCCGGCGCGCCACAATATGCGGCGCGCCCTGCTGGGGTACGACCACCAAAGTGAAAAACTGGTTATGCACCGCCGCCCAGGCCACGTTCGTCTGGCCATCACCCCCCAGGTATTCCTGGCGCGGCGTCGAGGGCAGACAGCCACACCCCATCGTGTAGTTGGCAAACCAGGCATCACCCACTTCCTCCGCCTTGACGCCGTTGTACCACATGACCCCCAACAATAGGCTGTTATCCTTCGGGCTCATCGGCGTCGAGGTTCCCACCACCCACTCCTGCGGAGGCAGCGACAGCGGCTGGCCCGACTGGTTCTCCAGGCGAACCGTGGCATTGAGCAGGTAATTGGAGCTGAGTTGGAAATCCTTAACCAAATGCAGACCGTTGGTCAGGGTTTTCTCGGCGCGCATCCCCGTCGCGGTCTTGGTCAAAGCGAAAACCCCGTCGCCCTGCACCGCCTCGTTTCCCAAAATCGTGAAGACAGGCACCGGCGCGTCGGTATTCAGAGTCGCCAACTGGTTCGTGCTGCCATTCGGTTTTTTGCGAACACCCACCGTCTCCGGATACTGTTTGAGTTCGACCAGTTTGATGCCACCGCCATGGCTGGTGAAATAATAACGCACCTGGTCATTCTCCAAAACCACCACCTCTTCGCTGGCTCCCGGACGAACGAAGGCCGACGGGGATGGCGCCAGCACCGGAGTCTCCACCTTAACCTCAGAAAGGTTGGACGAAAGAATCGCCGCTGATTGATGGGTGCTCCCCGGCTGGGTTGTGTTGGTGGATGCCTGGGTGCTTCGCGCCACGGGAAGGGGCGGATAAAGCCGGTTGACCAGCGGCCCCCACGCCAGCATCAGCAAGAAACAGACGGCCAGTATGGCGATTGCTTTTCGATCCATGCAAAATTGGTTTTAGATTATCGGACGGAGGCCGCGTCGGTTGGCACTGCGGTATTCATGATCGGATGCCGGACATTGATGGCCGTTGCAGAATCCCGCGCCCCGCCAGCCCCGGTTCCCGGCTCCGGCACCGGATCGTATCCCGCTCCACCCCAAGGATGGCAGCGACAGATCCGACGACCGGCCAGCCAACTGCCCTGCCAGACGCCGTGCCGGCTAACGGCCTCCATCGCATAAGCCGAACAGGAGGGCTCGTACCGACAACGCCCCAAGGGCCCAAACAGAGCCATCTTCATCGGCGAAAGCAGCCATCGATAGGCTTGAATCAAAGCGATGATAAACTGCCGTCCCGCTTTCATGGTTTTCTTAACAGTCCAGCCTGGTTTAATATTCGCAACAGATTGCCCGCCACCGCCGGTCCGTTTTGCTCGACAATGGAGCGGCGCGCAATCAAAACCAGCGCCACCGGCCGCGCCAAATCGTGTTGGTGCAAACGGAAAGCCTCGCGCAAGAGCCGCCGGGCGCGATTTCGCTCCACGGATGCCCCCATGCGCCGGCCGGTAATAATGCCAAGCTGCGACCCGGAACCCTCCGGCAAAGGCAACCAGTTGGCAATCATACTCCCGGCCACGCGCCGCAGTCCCTGCTCCTTGATCCGGCGAAACTCCCGCGGATCGCAAAGACGCATCGCCCGCGACAAGCGAAAAGACCGAGCCGGGCTTTCTCTCATGCCACCAGGCCGGTTGGTTACACGGGCGTCAGACGGGTGCGGCCCGTCCGACGGCGGTTGGACAGGATGGCTCGGCCACCTTTGGTGGACATCCGACTGCGGAACCCGTGCTGGCGAACGCGACGGATTTTCGATGGTTGATACTGTCTTTTCATGCGCTTGTGTTTTGGCTAAATGCAAACTAAACTCGCTGTACTCCGGCCGTTTATCAAATGCGCCAGGCACCTCCCGATTCTTAACGGGAGGTTAGAAACTAGCAACGAACCCCCCAGTGTCAAGCTCGCGTCCTGATGTGAAAAGAAAAATCGGTTCCATCCCAACTCGCATTTCGAACGGTTTCCGTTCGGATCTTGGGCGCATACCACCTTTATCGGAGCGCGGACATTCCTG
>JADGRT010000412.1 GCA_017880715.1 Verrucomicrobiia bacterium
GAGTCGGCGCAAGTCGTGATCCGGCCCCGGCAAAAGGGCCAGTTGCGGCAGGCGGTGGTGAGCCCTTTCACGCCGGCCAAAAAAGGTTCTGGCGATTCAGTGACCGCGCGCTTGCATGAGGTGGCCTATGTGCGGGTGACGCGTCCGACCGACCCTACGGGCGAAGCTGGCTGGCATCCCGATCCATTGCCTCCGCTCCACACGCCTTTGGATCTGCGCGGAGGGCAAAACCAGCCGCTTTGGCTGACCGTCCATGCCGATGACAAAACCCCGTCCGGCGATTACCGCGCCAACGTCGTGCTCGGATTGGACGACCATAAAGTCAGCCTCCCTTTGCTGGTGCACGTCTATGATTTCGCTTTGCCCGAAGCCACGCATTTACGGAGCGCCTTGGGCCTCGATCCGCACAGCATCAACCGCTATCACAGCCTGACCAACCGCGAGCAACAACAATTGGTTTATGATAAATACTTGAACAACTTTGCCGCGCATCGCATCAGCCCGTATTCCTTCTTCCCCTATGACCTGATCCGGGTGCAATTCAGTGGCAACGGCCCGGACAAGCGAGCGCAGCTTGATTTCTCCCAGTTTGACCAGGCCGCCGCGCGCTGGCTGGATACGCATAAGTTCAATTCGTTCCTGTTGCCTTTGCAGGGCATGGGGGGCGGAACATTCCAGAGCCGGCATTTGGGCGAGCTCGAGGGTTTTAAGGAAGGCACGCCGGAATACGCGCGGTTGTTCCAAGATTACCTGCGGCAAGTCGAGCAACACCTGCGCGAACGCGGCTGGCTGGACCAAGCCTACACCTACTGGTTCGACGAACCGGATCCCAAGGATTACGCGTTCGTGGTGGAAGGCATGAAACGGATCCGAGCCGCCGCCCCCGGCATCAAACGCCTGCTGACCGAGCAACCGGATCCCGCCCTCCTGGGCCAGGTGGAAATCTGGTGCGGATTAACCCCGGAATGGACTCCGGAAAAGGTGCGGGCGCGCTGCGTCGCGGGCGAGGAAGTCTGGTGGTACATCTGTTGCGCGCCCAAGGCGCCGTACGTCACCGAGTTCATCGATCATCCGGGAACCGAATTGCGCCTCTGGCCCTGGCAATCGTGGCAATATGGCGTGCAAGGTCTCTTGATCTGGACCACCACATACTGGACCAGCCCGCTGGTGTTTCCCGAACCGCGGGTTCAAGATTCGTGGCAAGATCCCATGAGCTACGTGTCAGGCTACGATTTCCCGGTCGGACATGTGGACTATTGGGGCAATGGCGACGGCCGTTTTCTTTATCCACCCCGCCGGGATTATGCCCAAGACCAGCAGCCCTGTTTGGACGAGCCGGTTAATTCCATCCGCTGGGAGAGCCTGCGCGACGGCATGGAGGATTACGAATACTTCTGGCTGCTGCAGCAACAGATCGAGCATTTACGCGATTCAAAAGGCCAGGCGGCGTTATTGGCTGAGGCCCGCCAGTTACTGCAAATTCCCACGGCCATCAGCCAGGATCTCACCCATTTCACCGACGACCCCAGATTGATGTTGGAGCATCGCGCCCGCGTCGCCCGGATGATCGAGCGGCTGCAAAAACTGCCGGCGAAGCCGGATCAATGAGCCGGTAGCGGGAATGCCGGCTGCGGTTCTTACTCCGCTAGCCGTTTTCCGGCGACGTCGAAAGTGAGGAAAACCTCCGCATCCGGTAGCACTGTAGCAGCCGACGTGAGTCGGCTCAAACTCTCGAATCTGGCGCTGCTTTTCGAATGCTCGTCGGAGACAAATGATCCGGCTCACGCCGGATGCTACCATAACGTAGCAGCCGACGTGAGTCGGCTCCATCTTTCCCGGCCTTCTTACCTGGCGTTGTCGTGAGCTGACTGACGGCGGCTGTTACGGAGGGGCGATTTCGGAGGGGCGAGCTCCGGGAGCCCCTAACTTCTCTTTCTGCGCCGCTTCAAGCATCACGACCGTCCGACATCTGATTAGTCAGGGCGTCGCGGAGCTCCGCCCTCCGAAAGGGAAGGGTTTCAGGGGCGAGCTCGGTGAGCCCCACTTCACTTTTGATTTTTCGCTTTTTGCAGCAAGGCTGTCGCGCGTTTGGTTAAATCATCGCTGGCTTTGGCTTCAACGACTTTCTGCAGGGGGCCAAGCAACTGGCCCGCGATCTTTGACGCGTCGGTTCCCTTCAGGAGCTTTTCGGCGATGGTCACACAGGCGCTGGCCGCTTCCTCGCGAATGGCCGCATCGTCCAGATAGGGCTGAATCAAAGCGAGTGAATCCGGCGATTGAATAGTGCCCAGGGCGGCCAGCAACAGCCTCTTTTCCTCAGGTTTTTGCGCCAGGTCGCCAACTTGCCGGCACATGGTTAAACGCTGGTCCGCGGGCAGATCGGTGTTGGCAGCCAAACCCAGGTAACTGCGCAGACAAAGCATCTTGTCGGTCGGGTTGTCAGCCGTCTGGGCCAGCGCCAGCAGGTCGGGTGCGGAGTCGGCGGTTTTCCAGGCGCCCAGCGCGCGGATGGCCGTGGCGCGGACGTTCGCATCGGAATCCTTAACCGCTGTTCGGACCGCCCGCAGGGCGGCCGGTCCCCCGATGGAATTGAGCACGCGCAGCAGGACGCTCTTTTGTTCGGGACGCGCCTGGGCCATCGAGCCGATGAGTTTTTCGGTCAACGATTCCGGCTTTTCCGCCTTGCTGCAAATGGCGATCAAGGCCTGCTCGGCGGCATCCAGATCCGCCGATTCTTTTGCTTTGATCAACAGGTCCAGCAGGGCCGGAAATTCCGCGGGACCGCCCAGTTCACCCAGTTTCTTCAGCGCGGCTGAGCGGATTTTGACATCCGTATCACGGGCGGCTTCGAGCAGGAGCGGAATGCTGGTGGTCATGCGTCGGCGTCCCATGAGATCGAGCGCGGTAAGCCGGCGAGTCGTATCTCGGCTGTTGAGCATCGTCACCACGGCCGCATCGGACGCATGGCCGGGGATGCCTGCGAGTCCTTCCTGTGCCGCCTTGGCAAGATCGCGGTCGGTGTCGTTCATCGCCTCGACCAGTATTGGCACGGCCGAGGCGTCGCCGAATTGGGGCAGGGCGTGCAGTGCGGCCAGACGAACGGGTTTGGCTCCGGTTTTTGTCATCGGGAACAAAGCCGGCAGCGCGGCGGCATCGGCGCGGCGTCCGAGCATTTGGATGACCAGGA
>JADGRT010000054.1 GCA_017880715.1 Verrucomicrobiia bacterium
CACTGTTTGTATTTTTTGCCGCTGCCGCAATGGCAGGGATCATTCCGTCCGATTTTCATGCTCGCGGTATATGGCTTGGACCGTCACAGGAATTGCGCGCCTACCCCGGTTCTTGTGCGATAGCTGAACGCCCCTTCCCTTATTTCCGCACCAGCCAATCGATGATGGCCTTCTGCGTGTGCAAACGGTTTTCGGCCTGGTCAAAGATGGTGGTGGCGTTGGCCTCGAAGGTTTCCACGTCAATTTCCTTGTCGTGATACGCCGGCAGACAATGCATCACCAGCGCTCCAGGCTTGGCGCACCGCACCAAACTCTGATTGACCTGATACGGCCGCAGCTTGGCCAGGCGATCCGCCGATTCCGCTTCCTTGCCCATCGAAACCCAGACGTCCGTATAAATGACATCGGCCCCGCTGGCTGCTTTCCGGGCATCTTCCGTGCAGAGGACCCGCCCGCCCGCGCGCTTCAGCAACTCGGCGTCCGGTTGGAAGGCCTTCGGCGCGGCAATGCGCAGCTCAAAACCCAGTTTAGCCGCCGCAAAAATCCACGACGCGGCCACGTTACAGGCGCCATCACCCACGAAGGTGACCACCTTGTCGGTCACCGATCCCCGTTTTTCCTGAATCGAAAACAGGTCGGACAGAATCTGGCAGGGATGCTCATCGTCGGTCAGGGCATTAATGGTCGGAATGCCGGACATCTGGGCAAAGTCCTCGACGTCCTTCTGGGCAAACGTGCGAATCACCGCGCCGTGAATCATGCGTCCGAGGGTGCGCGCGGTATCCTTAATGGCCTCCCCGCGTCCCAGTTGAATGTCGCTGGCATTCAGGAACAGGGAATTCCCGCCCAGCTCGCGAATGCCGACCTCGAAGGAAACGCGGGTCCGGGTCGAGGACTTGGAAAAAATCAAGGCCCAGGTCTGGTTTTGGAGGGGCTGTTGGACAGGGTGTCCCCGTTCCCGCTTGAACCGGGCCGTCTCGACGAGGATATGTTCGATATCCGCCCGGTTTAACTTTTCGATGCTTAACAGATGTTTCATAATGCCACGTGTGCCAATTCCCGATTCCATCCGGTTGCCTTATCGCGCCTCCGACTAGGGCGAGACTTGGGCGACGATCGTTTCCAGGATTTTCAATCCCTCTGCAATTTCGTTGCGTTTGAGGTTGAGCGGCGGCAGGAAACGCACCACCTGAGAACCGGCCAGAATGGCCAGCAGGCCCGCCGCATGCAATTGGTTCACGAACTGCACCGACGCCGTCTGGTCGCTGCCCGCAAAGGCCGGCAACCCGGTCGCCAGTTCGATGCCCAGCATAAGGCCCACACCGCGCACCGACTTGATCACGGCCGGATACCGTTGGGCCAGCTTCTGCAACTCCGTCTTGAAAAACTCGCCTTCCGTCCGGGCGTTATCCGCCAAATGTTCGCGCTCGATCACCTGCAACACCCGCAAGGCCACCGCGCATACCAACGGCGTTCCTCCGAAGGTGCTCGCGTGCGTCCCCGCTCCAAGAATATCGGCGTGCGGCAAACGCACCCAGAACGCCCCCATCGGCACCCCGCCCGCCAGTGACTTGGCCATGGAAATGCCATCCGGCAGGAATTGATCGCCGCCGGGCGTCCCCTCCAATAGGCGCTGAAAACTCTGAAATCTTCCCGATCGAAAATGACCGCACTGGACCTCGTCCATCAGGAGCAGCAGCTTCTTCTCGTCACATAACCGGCGCAAACCCAACAGGTATTCCGGGGTCGCGGGAGTGATGCCGCCTTCGCCCTGGATGCCCTCGATCATGATGGCTGCCGTGGCCGGCGATAGGGCGTTCCGCGCGGCCTCCAGGTCGTTGAACGGCACGTGCCGGAATCCGGGCATCGCTGGCTCGAATCCCTGCTTGACCTTCTCCTGTCCCGTCGCCGCAATCCCGGCCAGGGTCCGTCCGTGAAAGGAATTCGTCGCCGTCAGGATTTCGAACCGCCCTTCGTCGTGGCCGAATTTCCGGGCGAGTTTGAACAGGCCTTCGTTGGCCTCGGCGCCGCTGTTGCAGAAAAAGCATTTGCCGGGCCCGATCAGGTTGACCAGCGCCTGCGCGAGCCGCCCCTGCGTCTCGTGATAATACAGGTTGGATATGTGGATCAGCTTGCTGGCTTGCTCGGCGAGCGCCTCGGCGATCTCCGGATGGGCATGGCCCAAACAACAAACGGCAATGCCGGCGCCCAGATCCAGGTAGCGTTTGCCCGTGACATCCCACAAATAGCTGCCGGCGCCATGGCTGAACACCAGGTTAAAACGGCGGTACGACGGCACCACGCTGGCGTCAAACAACGACTTGATCGCGGTCGAGGCCTGGTTGCGCACGGAAGTTGTGTTCGATTCGTTCATAAGACTAGTTCGGTACCCACGCCGGCGTCCGTGAAGATCTCCATTAACACGGAATGAGCCACCCGCCCATCCACGAGGGAAACCTTGGCCACACCGGACTGAATCGCAGCCACGGCGCTGTCCATTTTGGGAATCATCCCCTGGTCCACCACCCCGGCCTGCTTCAGGTTTTCGATCTCGCCCACCTGCAAATGAGAAATGAGCGAGTCCGGATTCTGGAGATCGCGCAACAAACCCGGAACATCGCTCATGAACACCAGGCGTCGCGCCTGGAGCGCGATCGCCGCCTGCGCCGCCGCCACATCGGCGTTGCAGTTGTAAATGCCGCCGTCCTCGCCCCGCGCGGTGGGACTGATGACCGGCGTGATGTTCTGCCGGATGCAGGCCAGCAGCGGCGCCAGGTTCACCGTCGTCACTTCACCCACGAAGCCCGGATCCAAGGGTTCACCACCCGGACCGGCCAGCCAGAGTTTCCGACACGTAAAAATCTCCGTCCCGGCGAATCCCTTCGCCTGGCCGCCCAGGGACTCGATCGTCTTGACGATCTGTGGATTGATCTCCTGTGACAATACCCGATCCACCACCCTCACCGTGGCCCGGTCGGTCACGCGCATGCCCTGCATGAAATTCGGTTTCAGCCCGGCGGCCTCCATGGCGCGCGAAATGGCTTTGCCACCGCCATGCACGACGACCGGATTAATACCCACAGCCTCCAAAAACACGAGGTCGCGCGCCACGCCGTCGCGCACCTCGGGATCCGTCGAATCCATGAAACTGCCGCCGTATTTGACGACGAAAGTCTGGTTGCGAAAGCGCTGAATATAAGGCAGCGCTTCGAGCAGTGTTTCCGCTTTGGCAATGAGTGTTTGCACGGGGTTCGGGTTTAGCGGTCGGGATTGGATTTTGGCATCGGTAAAAACTTAAGCTTCTAAGTCAGGCTATCCTCCCAAGGTCGCCGGATTGCTGACGTCGCCTTTATTGAAGTCAACATAAGCCTCCGTCAAATCCGAGGCATACATCACCGCGCTGCTTTTCCCGAGATTCAGGTTGATGTGCAGTTCGAACTCCGGGGCCGCGACTCGCTGACACAACGCCTGGAAGGATGCCCGCGTAGGCTGTCCACCTTTCAAGGAAAAGAGAATCTTCGCGTCACCGGACCGGCGGTAACCTAAATCGACTTTGTCCTCGACAATCTTCGCCGAGGAATACCCGAGCGCGCATAAAATCCGCCCCCAATTGGGATCGCCGCCGCACCAACTGGTTTTCACCAGGGCGCTGTTCGCAACCGAGCGCGCCGCCGCATCGGCGTCAACATAGCTGGCCGCGCCGGTCACCCGCACCGTTACGAACCGCGAAACCCCTTCGCCATCCCGCACGATCATCTGGGCCAGTTGCAGCGTCACCTGGTTCAGAGCATCCTGAAAGGCAGCTAAATCCCGGCACCGCGCCGCGCCCCGTGTAATCACCGGATTCTCGGCCAACCCGTTGGCCAGGATGATCACCGAATCGTTGGTGCTCATGTCGCCATCCACGGTGATGCGGTTGAAGCTGTTCGCAACCGACTCGCCCAGCGCCGCCTTCAAGACCCGTGATTCAATCGCCGCGTCCGTCGTGAGAAAACAAAGCATGGTCGCATGCAGCGGCCGGGCGGCGGGCCGCTCCCCGGTCGAACTCATGCCGGGCTGGATCATGCCGGCCCCTTTGCAAATACCGGCCAGACGGACGGTCTTGCCCCCCAGCTTAAATTCGACCGCCACTTCCTTCACCTTCGTGTCGCTGGTCATGATGGCCTCCGCCGCGTGCTGCGCGCTTTCGGCCGAAGCGCTTAAGCAAGCGGCGGCAGCCAGGATGCCCCGGCCTATGTTGGCCATCGGCATCGGCACGCCGATCCGCCCCGTGGAACAGACCAGCATCTCGTTCGGCTTTACCTTCAATGGCCGGGCTGCCATCGCGGCCATAGCCTCCGCATCCCGCAACCCGACCTTCCCGGTACAGGCGTTGGCGTTGCCCGAATTGGCGACAATCCCCCGCGCCGTTGCCTGATTGACCCGCGCCGCGCTAACCTTCACCGGCGCGGCGCATACCTGGTTGGTCGTAAACAAGCCGGCCACGGCAGCCGGCACCTCCGCTACGATCAGGGCTAAGTCGCGCTTTTGCCCCTGGTCGGATCCCTTCCCCGTCCCCAGGCGCTTGATATCGCAAAACACGCCCGACGCCAGAAACCCTTTGGGGGCCGTAATGCCGCCGGAAATGGTTTTCAAGGTTTTCATGCTGCGATTGACTTTAGATGGCTTAGGTAAATAAAAAGGGTTCTTTCCGGTTGGGGAGGGGGGCCAAAAAGCGAAAGGAAAAAACGCAAGCCGCCCACCCGAGTTCGTTAATAACCCAGGCGGCGCTGCAACCTCTTCGAAAAAAGCGGAAACGATTTCCCGATTTCCCGTATCATCCAAATAAAAAACCAAGTTTAATGCCGGCTGTCAATAGCGTAAAAATCCTTTTGTGCATTGGGCCTCGATTCGCTTAAATGCCCGCATGGAATACGAAGCGGTCATCGGACTGGAAACCCACGTCCAGCTCAAGACGAAGTCCAAGATGTGGTGCGGCTGCGCCAACGAGTTCGGCGCACCGCCCAATACGAACGTCTGCCCGGTCTGCCTCGGTCTTCCCGGGGTGCTGCCCGTCCCCAACGAGGAGGCGCTGCGCCTAACCGCTCTGGCCGGACTGCTGCTCCAAGGCGACATCCCCCGCTTCGCCAAGTTCGACCGGAAGAACTACTTCTATCCGGACATGCCCAAGAACTACCAGATTACCCAATACGACCAGCCCTCCACCATCAACGGCCAGGTCGAGTTCGAACTCGACGGCCGCCTCACCCGGGTCCGCCTCACCCGCGCCCACCTCGAAGAGGACGTCGGCAAGAATTTTCACTTCGACCGCTCCAGCGGCGTCGATTTCAACCGCGCCGGGGTGCCGCTCCTGGAAATCGTCTCCGAACCGGACCTCACCAGCGCCGACATGGCCTACGCCTATTTGAACGCCCTTAAAGACATCCTGATCTACGGCGGGATCAGCGATTGCGACATGGAAAAAGGCATGGTGCGCTGCGACGTCAATGTCAGTGTCCGACCCAAGGGGCAGAAGGAGCTTGGCCAAAAGATCGAAATCAAGAACATGAACAGCTTCAGCGGCGCGCGCAAGGCGCTGGAGTATGAAATTCCCCGCCAGATCGAAGTGCTGCAAAAGGGCGGGAAGCTGGTGCAGGAGACCCGCCGTTGGAACGACGTCGCCGGCATCACCGAAAGCATGCGCACCAAGGAAATGGCCCACGACTACCGCTATTTTCCCGAACCCGACCTGCTGCCCATGGTGCCCACCGACGCGTGGCTGGCCGAGGTGCGCCAGCGCGTGGTCGAACTGCCCCTGGCGCGCAAGCAGCGCTTCATGCGGCAATACCAATTGCCGGTGGCCGACGCCGAAACTTTCGTCAACGATGTCCCGCTGGGGAGTTACTATGAAAGCATCGTCGCGCAAACGAAGAGCCCCAAGTCGGTGGCCAATTGGGTGATCAACAACCTGCGCGCCAAACTCACCGAAACTCAAACCACCCTCGCCGATTTGAAGTTTCCGGCCACGGCCATTCCCGAGTTGGTGGGATTGGTCGAAAGCGGCCAAATCAGCAGTAAGACCGCCCAGGAGGTCTTCGCGGAAACCTTCGCCACCGGCGAATCGCCAGCCCAGGTGGTGCAAAAGAAAGGGCTGCTCCAGGTCAGCGACACCGGCGCCATCGAAAAATTCTGCGACGAGGCCATCGCGGCCAACCCGAAATCGGTGGAGGATTTTCGGGCCGGCAAAGGCGCCGCCCTGAATTTCCTCAAGGGCCAGGTGATGAAACTTAGCAAAGGCAAAGCCAACCCAGCCCGGGCCGGCGAAATCCTCGAGCAGAAATTAAAAGGTTAAACAAATGGATTGAGTCGCAGCGCGGCGGAGCCACCACCAAAACCAAAAGCTACTCCCCGCCTGGCAGCTCCATTTCCCCATGATTCTGCCACCTATGATTCTGCCTCTTCTTGCGTTGGACCGTTGAAACTATTGGCAGAATCATGGGTGGCAGAATCATGAAGAAAACAATCCTTTCAGGAAAATAAGAACTTGTGACGGATTGCAGCACATCCCCTCCCTGCCTCCTGTTCGAGGATGAGCACCTGCTGGTGGTCAATAAACCAGCGGGTTGGAACACGCATGCCCCCAGTCCCTATGCGGGGGAAGGCATCTACGAATGGCTCCGCCATCGGGAACCCCGCTGGGCAAGCCTGGCCATCCTCCAGCGCCTGGACAAGGAAACCTCCGGCGTGCTCGTCTTCGGCAAAACCCCGCTCGCCAATCAATCGCTCACCCAACAGTTCACCCGGCATTCGATTCAAAAAACCTACCGGCTGCTGACCCATCGTCCCCTGCCCCGCCCCTCGATGACCGCCGAATCGTGCCTGGTTCGGGTCGGCGAAAAATACGCCAGTCGGCCGCTTCATGCCGGAGCCAAAACGGCCAAAACAACCTTTCGATTCCTGGAAAAAAACGGCGACCGCATGCTGGTGGAAGCCCGGCCCTTGACCGGCCGCACGCACCAGATTCGCGCGCATGCCGCCGACCTCGGCATTCCCATCCTGGGCGATCAGCTTTACGGCGGCGCGCCGAACCAGCGAGTCTGTTTGCACGCGGCGTCGATACAGTTAAAACATCCGGTGAGCGGGGCTGAAATGACCTTCCACGCCCCCGTTGATTTCGAGCAGCCCAGCCACTTCAGTCTGCGGGACGCCTGCATTGATCGCGTCGCCACCACGGCGTACCGCTGGCTTCACGGAGCGGCTGATAGTTGGCCCGGTTGGTATGTGGATCGGTTGGGCGACGTGCTGCTCTCGCAATCCGAACCACCGCTTGGCCCGGAGCAACGGGACTTGCTGGCACGCTGGCTCAAGGAGTTCGGGCTTGCTAGCGCCTACCATAAAATTCTGCGCCGCCACGTGCGCGGAAGCTCGGTGCCGGAAGCCTCGCCGATACTCGTGCTCGGCGAACCGGCCCCAGCCGAATTCGTCATCCAGGAAAACGGTGTCGCCTACGCGTTGCGACTGGGCGAAGGTTATTCGGTGGGCCTCTTCCTCGATCAACGGGACAACCGTCGTCGCTTTCTCACCGGCCACATCGCCGCCGGGTTCCCTTTGTTCCCCGCGGGCGCGGCGCATCGCGAGGTGTTGAACACATTTGCCTATACGGGCGGGTTCTCGGTCTGTGCCGCCCAAGCGGGCGCGCGCGTGACCAGCCTGGATCTTTCCGCCAAATACCTCGATTGGGGACGCCGGAATTTCGAGCTGAACCAGTTGGATCCTGCGGCGCACGATTTCATTTATGGCGACGTTTGGGATTGGTCCAAACGCCTGGCACGGAAAGGGCGGCTTTTTGAGGTGGTCATTCTCGATCCCCCCACTTTTTCCACGTCCAAAACCTCAGGCGTTTTTCAGGCGGAGAAGGATTATGCGCGACTGGTAGCGACCGTGATGCCCCTGCTCAAACCAGGCGGCGTGTTGCTCGCTTCGACCAACGCCGCCATGCTGGAGCCGGAAAAGTTCTTGCGGATGATCGCCGATGGCATCAGCGCTGTGCATCGAAAGATTGGGCAACAGCATTATGTGCCGCAACCGCCGGATTTTCCCGTCCACCGCGACGAACCGGCCTATCTGAAAACCTTCTGGCTGCGAGTCGAATAGAGTGAGCGCCCGGTGAGGGCACCGGGCCTACAAAAACCGGGATGCTTGTAGGCCGGGTTCCCTAACCCGGCATATTGGACTGATAAACCGGCCGAAGTTCAGCCGTGGTGACGGATTACTTGAGGCTGATCTCAAAATGGGGCTCATGATCGTTATTCCAACGACACCGGGCGGGTTCCGTATCTGCGGTCAGCCGGGCATTTAGGAAGTTCTGAACATGTCCATCGACGAAAGTAACATTGGCTCCGCCTTGGTGCCGGTTGGGTGAAAAACGCCCGCCACTTCCGGCCGCCAGCACAAAAGAAAAGGTGTTCGAGACTATCGGCATATACATCGAATCGGCCATGGCGATCATATCAGAGGGATTTCTGATGCGGCTCGGCTTGATGGGCAACAGGACTGGATATGCGACCAGCGAACCCCCCAAACCCAAAATGTTATCATCCAGGTAAGCGGTTGCCTCTAAATGCAAGCCATAGGCGTTATAGCCATAGCTCACGCCCATAATGGTTCCTGCTTTGCCCTGGTAGGAATAGAAGTTGGGGCCCAGCCACACCCCAACACGAGTGACATCCGGGTTGCCTTTGAATGCGGGACAGACCATCAAATTCATGTTCGATGAGTAATAAGGGGCCATGGCGTCGTACCACAACCGCCGGTTGACAAAATCCATAGCGTAAGGATAAGCATTCGCTTCATCCGTATACATCGTCAACGCAATCCCCAACTGCCGCATATTGCTTTTGCACCGGGCGCTGATCGCCGCCTGCTTGCTGCGCGACAAAGCCGGCAGGAGCAGCCCTGCCAGAATGGCAATGATGGCAATCACCACCAGCAACTCGATCAGCGTGAACGCCCCTTGGCGGGCATACGTCCCCCGCTGACGAAGATGGTCATAGCCGGTAAGTTGGGGATCAGCTTTGAACACGATATCGAACAAAAGCGCTAGGACGCCACCCCGTGCGAGGCAATCCAAGCTCAATCGAGCAGCCTTGGATGCCACGCGGGGTATCGGAAAACCCGTTATCGCCAAGCACCATGTATAAACTTTACTCCCAAATCAAAACGGGTCAATTGCCCTTTTGGTCGCCTGTGTCAGGATGGCGCTTCACAGAATGAGGGCATCCCTACGCAGGACGGACCTTCTGGTCCAATGCCACTAGGATTTCAACGCCGTCATCCCGGAGGGATTGGCTGAAAATAGCCCAGCGTTTCAACGCTGGGACCGGGGTTCGAGTGTGCCAAGTCCCAAAGGGACGGCTGAGAGCCATCAACTCAACCGTCCCTTCGGGACTCAACCGTCGATCCGTCAGCACCCGGCGTTGAAACGCCGGGCTATTCTCAAAAGTCCCCCCGGGACAAAAACACGGCCTCCGTGCGGCACCTACAGCTCATTTGGAAATGCGACCGCGCGTTTCAAGCTCGAGCTTATGAGCTTGTCGTTGACACGCCGGTGTGGAAAATACAACTCTTTCGATATGACCACTCAGGAAACCTCCACCGCCGACGCGCCGGCATCCGGCGACCCAGCTCAGCGTCCCACGCGGGTTCGGTATTGGGTGATCGTCTTCGCGGTAACCCTGGCCATCATTACGTACATCGACCGGGTCTGCATTTCCCAGGCGGCGCCAGCGATGCGGGCGGATCTGGGACTTACACCCGCCCAGATGGGCTGGGCGTTTTCGGTGTTTTTCTGGGCTTACGCGTTGTTCGAAATTCCCAGCGGCTGGCTCGGCGACCGGATGGGCGCCCGCAAGGTGCTGATGCGCGTGGTGATCTGGTGGTCCTTTTTCACGGCTGCCACCGGCTGGGTGTTCAATTGGGCGTCGCTGCTGGTCACGCGCGGGATGTTTGGGGCGGGCGAGGCGGGCTGTTTTCCCAACCTGACCAAAGCGTTCTCCACCTGGCTGCCCCAGCGCGAGCGGGTCAGCGCCCAGGGCATCCTGTGGCTGAGCGCCCGTTGGGGCGGCGCCTTCACGCCCTTGCTGGTGGTCTATATTTTACAGCATGTCTCGTGGCGTCGGACGTTCGAAATTTTCGGGCTCATCGGCATCGTTTGGGCGATCCTCTTCTTTATCTGGTATCGCGACAACCCGCGCGACCGCAAGAGCGTCAACGCCGCCGAGCTGGCCTTGCTGCCGAGCCAGGCGGACGTGACGCTGGGCCAGGGGAAAGTTCCCTGGGGCAAATTTGTCTCGTCCACCACCATCTGGCTGCTGTGGGCGCAATATTTCTGCCTCAATTTCGGCGCGGTTTTTTACATCACCTGGCTGCCGACTTATCTGCAGGAGGCGCGCGGTTTTGAGCTGGCACGGCATCCGTGGGTGGCCCAGGTCCCGTGGCTGGCCGGCAATCCGGTTTATGTCAAGGCGCTCCTGGCGGGTTTGCCGTTGTTCTTCGGCGGGCTGGGATCGCTCTTCTGCGGCTACATTTCGGGCCCGATCGCCCGCTGGCTCGGGAGCGTGACGGCGACGCGGCGTTTGCTCGGATGCACGGGATTTGCCGGCGCGGCGGCGTGTCTGGCGCTTTCGGCGGTCATCCCCGATCCCATCGTCGCCATGCTGGTGATGGGGCTGGCGAGTTTCTGCAACGACCTGGTGATGCCAACCAGTTGGGGCGCGTGCATGGACATCGGCGGGAAACTGACGGGGACCCTCTCGGGCAGCATGAACATGATGGGCAACTTCGGCGGCGCCCTGGCCTCGATCGTGATCGGATACATCCTGTTTTGGAGTCATCATAACTGGAACCTGGCGTTGTTCACGGCCGCGGGCGTCTATTTCCTGGGCACGTTCTGCTGGCTGGCCATTGATCCGATTACGCCGCTGGAGCAGAAACCGACGATGGCCTGACTTGGGGCTTGCCCGAATGGCGCTTAAGTAACGCCACTTCTCAAGGTGGAAGCGGCGTCCCGCCGCTTAGCCAGAGGCGGGACGCCTCTGCCACTTTGCATTATTTAAGC
>JADGRT010000413.1 GCA_017880715.1 Verrucomicrobiia bacterium
GCGCTTCCAGAAAGGCGCTGAACGAATCGGTGGTCGCGGATTGAGTTGTCATTTTAGAATGTTGCCAATAGATAAAATCCCGCGACGACGAGCAATGCGCCTGCGACGACTCGAATAATCGCCTCCGCCTTTTGCGCCTTGAGCGAGGCTTTTCCGAACGCCACCCCGAACAGGATGGCCCCGAGCGGCAGACTGAAACCCACGCCAAACGCCGCCATCAGCACCATGCCCCAGAGGGTATGGCCCATCACGATGCTTGCACCAATGACCACGAAGATTCCGGGATTGCACGGCAGGGACGCCGCCGCCACACCGCCGCCCATCAACAGGCCCACCAGCACCGTGCCCAGCATTCCCGGCCCGGCAGAGCGCGCTTCTGTCTTACGTCTCAACTGCGGCAGTTTCAGTGGCAGCAGTTTGAGCGCGACCAATCCCAGGACGACCGCCATGAAGCCCGCAAACAGCTTCCAGTATTTGCCGAGCAGCGCCTGCGCGGCCTGTCCCACCAGCCCCGCGACCAGCCCCAGCACGATCAGCGCCAGCGTGGTGCCGATCATGAACGAGATCGCCGACACGACCGCATTTTTCCGGTTGGCGTCTTCGCGTGTGCCGGAGTAGGCCACCAGCATTCCCATCGTGGGCAGGGTGCAACACGCGCTGGCCAGCGCGCTCACCAATCCCAGCAGCAGGGCCAGCGGCAAAGCCATCGGCCCCAGGCTGGCGGACTGGAGGGTGGTGGTAACCCACTGCATCATACGGATGGTTCCTTATTTATCGCGTTATTTGGGACAGCAGCCCGAGCCGGCCCCGGCCCCGCAGCCGCCCGCGCTGGACGCGGCCACATAGCCCTGCACCAGTTTCGTTTCCGTGAGGTCGCCGGCAACGGGCACCATCCCGCGCCCTTTGACCGCCGCCAGCACGCTTGGGAAGGTGATTTTTTCGGCAAGCTGATCATAATCCGTCGAGCCGGCTTTCAGCGTGAAGAGTCCGCACTTTTGACCCGCATTGGCTTCGACCGCCCGCGCCGCGCCTTGCAGCGCCTTCAAAGGTGGCGTGGCCTTGGTTTCTTCCTTGCCCGGCAGGTAGATGAAAACAACATCCGACTTGGCGGCCAGAGTGTTCAATTCGGAAAGCGATCCGAGCGGCTCCAAGCTTTTCTCGGTCGTGGCGGCGGCCGGGCCGGCGTTCGTGGCCGTGGCCCCGGTCAGAGTGGCGAGCGACGCAAACTCGGATGTCGTCGCCTTGGGGGCGACGTCGTTGGTCTTGATCACCGCGCGCGCCACCAGCACGCTTGCGGCGGCCAGCACAATCACACCAATCACCCAGCTCTTGTTGCCCGGCTTGCTGGGGGCATGGCAGCCGCAGCCGGCATCGCAGTCGCCGGCCTTGGGTTTTAGCAGGTTCCGGATATCGCCCGGGGTTCCGTTATCATTGGGTGTATTCATAATTACTCTTTCATTATTCAGTATTTGTTGATGTTGACCGTTACTACCAAACTCATTTTTGAACCAGCCGGCCAGTTCAGCGCGGTCGGGATAGCGCTCCGTCGTCGCCACCTTGCCGTTGAGCAAAATCACCGGCAACGCGGCTTTGCCTTTTTCCGTCAGCGCGGCTTTCACGGCTTCATTTTCCACAAACGCCGCCGGGTTTTGCGAAAGGTTATGTCGCTGGACGATCACGCCCTGGCCTTTGAGCCAGTCGAGATCAGCGGCGAATTGCACCAGCTTGGTGTCCACGTCCGGCCCGCAGACGCCGGTCGAGCAGCACATTGCGGGATCGAACACTTGGAGGATTTGCGTAGTTGGTTTCATAGGTTATTTTGCTTTCGCTTGGTCACGCCGCCCATCGGCGTAAGCCTCAAACACCATTTTGATTTGGTCCCGCACCTGCCGGAACACCGCCAGCTTTTCCTCGTCCGTGCCGGTGGCGTGCGCCGGATCATAAAAGCCCCAATGATGGCGGTTCAACTGGCCGGGAAAAACCGGGCAGGCCTGATCGGCATTGCCGCAGACCGTGATGACCGTCTCGATCGGCTGATTGAGAAAGTCATTCATGTGCTTGGAATGATGGCCGGAAATATCAATGCCGATTTCCTTCATCACCTGGATGCCCAGCGGATGCACATAGCCCGCCGGCTTCGAGCCGGCGCTTTGCACGTTGAGCGTGTCGCCCGCCACCGCGCGCAGGATGCCTTCGGCGAGGTGGCTGCGGCACGAGTTGCCAGTGCAGAGGATGAGGACGGTGGGTTTCATTTTTGGATTTGTTGTTGGCATAGGTTGGTTACGGTTAAGGTGCAGAATAGATCAGCCACACCCCGCCAAGGATCACGAGGACGGCGCAGATGACTTTGACGACTTTCAAGCCTTTGGATTTTTCGTTCCAGTTCAGGAGCTGTTGAACCCATTCCGTGGCGGTGCCGGCGGCGACAATCACGGCGCAATGCCCCACGCCGTAGGCCAGCAGCAGGGCGGCCGCATAAAACGGCGCGGTGTCGGCGACCTTGAAGGTCACAGCGAGAATCGGAGCCATGTAGGCGAAGGTGCAGGGGCCAAGCGCGATGCCAAAGACCAGTCCCAGAATGAATGCGGCGAACAGCCCCTTGCGCTTCAGGCCGACCTGGCCTGGCGCAGACCACGGCGCAGGAATGACGCCCAGCAAATGCAGGCCGACCAGCAGAAAGATGACCGCCACGAAGTAATTTCCGAAGCGTCCCACATCACCCAGCATCCGGCCTGCCGCCGCCGTGATCGCTCCGATGGCGGCGATGGTGACGAGGATGCCCACGGCGAATAGCGTGGCGGTCCAGAACGCGCGCCGGGTCGTCAACTGGCCTTGGCCGCTGATGAAACCCACGATGAGTGGAAGGCTGGCGAGATGGCAGGGGCTAAGGATGATGCTCAACACGCCCCACGCCGCCGCCGCCGCCAAGGCGAGGGCGGGCGAGCCTTCGACGGCGTGGTTCAGGGCGGTGAAGAGTTGTTCCATAAATCAGCGGTGATTCCGGGCGGAAAAACGTCCTGCTATTTTGGGTCGCTCAGAAATTTGTTCACTTCGGTTTCGATATAGCTGTTGAACTTCGCTGGTTCCCCGACAAGTTGCCAGGTATCGCCGAGCAGCGTCCGCTGAACGTCCTTGCCATCTTTCTGTCCGACCAGCACCAGCGATGGGCATGGCAGTTT
>JADGRT010000414.1 GCA_017880715.1 Verrucomicrobiia bacterium
TCTCCGGTTTAAGATAATGGGCCAGGCCAACCGGGCCGCGCGAACTGTCATCCGACAGATTGTCCAAAGTATTCGTCAGGACGACCGTTAAATCCGCATCCAAACGGACGGTGATGCCTTCTGGCAGATGGGCTTTGAGGATCGCGCCATCGGATTTGGCGATCATCACGCCGGGAATAAAAATATCGGGATTGTCGCCCCCCATGATGATGGGATCTCCATCCTGGTTATTCACCATGATCACGCCCATGGCGCCGGCATCCTGGGCCGCCTGCATCTTATCGACAAAGAGGCAGGTTCCGCGATCAATCAAGGCGATTTTGCCGAACAGCGCATCGGCGTTTTGCAGTGTGTCGCAGGCATCGTTTGGTTCGGCATAGACCACCTCTCCCATGACCGGTCCCACATCGGTCAATGGTCCGGTGAATGCCCCTTCCTGGACCTGATAATATCCCGCGATAACGGGCGGGCTGGTAATTTGCAGGGCGCTCCGTTCGGCTTTATCGATGGAATTGCCAACCGCCATCGCGCGCGCGGCCGATCCGGGAGGCCCGGCGGCGTAAAAAATATTGCCGTCGTTGCCATTGGCGCATACCACAACGCACCCGAGCAGGGCCAGGTTGTTGACGGCGACAAACTCCGGATCTTCCGGATCGTCCGTGCCGAAGGTCGATCCCAGGGAGAGATTCACCACATCCAGGCGGTCGCTAAAATCATAATCTCCGTTAGGATCCGAAGCCCACTCCAGAGCATCGACTACCAGGTCGGTGGTTCCGTTAGTGCCAAAAACCTTGAGTGCATAAAGCAAGGCCCCGGGCGCAACCCCCGGCCCGATGGAGAATTGTCGAAAATCGAGATTGGTGGAGTAACCACCCTGATAGGTCTGGCCATTGGTGGTAACGCCAAAGCCTGCAAGAATGCCTGCGACATGAGTTCCATGGCCGTCTCCATCCAAAGGATCCAGGGGATCAGGGTCAGGATGAGGAATCGAGTGAGCCGGATCGCTGGAATTGTATGCATCTCCCGCAAAATCATAACCGCCCACGACCTTGGCAGTGGGAAAGGTGCCCGGCTCGATTCGATCAGGGTTGTTCTTATTGTAATCTTCGACGATGCCCGAACCGCCGAAATCCGCGTGTGTATAATCGATGCCGGTATCGATGATCCCGACTCGAACACCCCGCCCGTCGGCTCCGGATGCCAAAGAACTCCAGGCGGCGGGAGTGCCGACAAAGGGAACACTATGCGTGAGGGCGCGCTGGTAATGGCGGACCTTGAAAATTCTTTTGACGCCAGGCAGAGCCGCCACTTCTGCCAGTTTATTGGAGGGAACACGGATGCGGATGGCGTTGCCGAGCCGGGTAAGATGGCTTTGGATTATGGCGCCGCTGGCTTCGAGCCGGGATTGCAGGGCGGCCTGCCTTGCCATCAGGTTTAGACCACGCTGCTTCGTTTGAACCATTGCCTCGGAGAGTGCGATGCCAGTCCTGGCGCCAGGGAGGGGCAGGGCAATCGGGGGACCATCCAAAACGACATAAATGTCGGTCAAAGATGAGGTGCTGGAAAGATCAGCCGTGGCCGTATCTGGCGCCGAAAAGGCGGTGAAGCATCCAGACAGGGAGAAAATAAGAAAATATATTGCATAAATCATAGGCACATAAATCGTGGAGGTTTAACCTCCGAACCCGGTGGCACCGCCGGGGCTTTGAGCCGGTTTCTCATGGCGGTAACGCGGGTGGCAGGCTAATCCCTGTCTGAATAGCTTGGCGATACATTTTTCAAGAATGTGGCCGGTAACCCTATCGGTGCTGTCGAACGCGGTTCCGACCGCGGCATGGGTGGTCTGCATCGCATTGCGGATGGGAAAGTTGATCGAAGCGGTTCGACCGACAGCGATCACGTTGCCGCTGGAATCCGGCGCGACGGCGTAGCCCCACTCCTCATCCGAGCCGCCGAGGTAGGTGAACCACTCGAAGTTCGAGCCGTCGGGCTTGAGCTTCGCCACAAACGCGTCGTCATAACCGACTAGCCGAAGTAGTCATTCGCCCCGGTGTTGGAGGCTTTGAGATAGGCCTGCTGGGCGATGGGGTCAATGGTCAGCGGGTAGCGTGCGCCGCGTTCGTCAACCACCAAGCGCAGGCTTTCCGCAGCCGCTGACGGCAGTCGGCGCTGATATCCCTCCGCAGGAGAGTTTGCGGACTGACGTCCGCGGCTACCCAAGAGGTCTTCTTCCACCGGCTCAAACCGTGCCGGAAGTTTCCGTCCGTCGGCGTCGAGCACGGTCAGCTCCGAGTAAGTCAGGGCCGCTGTGCCCTGCGCATCCACGAAGCGCACGCCGCGTCCGTCCGACTGCACTTCCGGACGCAGTCCCCCGCGCACCTCGAGCGTGAAGGTGAGGGGAGAATCGTCCGTCGTCGCGACAGCGTCTTGGAGTGCGCCAGCCCTCTGGCGCTTTTCCAGTGGAGATGTCCAAACGCCCCTCTACGTCCGCAAGCCAAAGCGCCAGAGGGCTGGCGCAGTCCAAAACCTCGCGGTCGTCGATGACTGTCGGCCGTTCGCGCACGGTGAACCCGTGTTCCAAACCGCGCCGGTCGTTCACGAACCATTCTTGCAAGGTGGCGTCCCAATCGTATGTCACGCGCGGGCCTGAAGTATTCACGCGCGGTTGATCCTTGACCGCTCGTTCCTGGCCGGGAAAACCGTAGCTCTGGAGTTCCAATCCCCATTGCCAGGTGGCCCCATCGGGCTTCGTGGTGAAGCCCCGGCCATCAAAGCGCGTCTGCCATTGCTGGCCGGGATTGCGCGCCTGATACCCGCCGGCCAAGGGCAAGGCGGCGTGGCGCTGTTGCTCATATTGCTGGCGGATGCTGGACCACTCCGGCGCGCTGAGGCCCTCCGGCACGGCGTCGGCGGAGGAGGCTTTGCCGGCGGCGGGCGCCGTGCTGGGCAAAGTCAACAAGGGTGAGTTGCAGGTATTCATCGGTAGCATGGTTTGTTTATCGTTTTGTGTCATTCTCGTGGCCGGCATTGGGCCACGAACAATCCATCGCGGTGGCGGGATGGGTTTTTACAGAAATCTCAAACAATCTTTCGCGGAGCGAACCCAGCGGGTCCGATCGCTGCCGGTTGGAAAACCGGCGGTACGTACCGCCGACTTTCCAGTCGGC
>JADGRT010000415.1 GCA_017880715.1 Verrucomicrobiia bacterium
TTCCGTTGGACCGACAAAGCTGTTGGCAGAATCATGGGTGGCAGAATCATAGGAAAAACAATCGTTTCAGGAAAACTAGATGGTGACGGATAACTTGGCATTCAGGTTGCGTCTTTATCGCGCTGGAGCCTTGCGTTAATTCAAGCGCCGTTGGGGTGTTCAGTTATGCCTTGACGGGAGCCCAGGTCGTTTTTAAAGTGCGGGCGGTAAACAACTGAAACCAGATAACCGGAAAAAAACCGCTATGCGACAATTCACGATTGCCTTATTAAGCGTGCTGCTGCTGACGGGCTATGCCTCGTCCGCCCAGACCGACGCCAAAACCTCGAAAATCAAAGTCCTCCTGATTACCGGCGATGACGCCACCCCCGCGCACAACTGGAAGGAAATGGCCAATGCCACCCAGGAGGTGCTGACCGAGAGCGGCAAGTTCGAAGTCAAGGTGTCCGAAGAGATGACGCCTTTGGATTCTGCCGACGCGTTGAAAGAATACGATTTGATCTTCCTGACGCGGTTCAACCGCACGGGCACCCTGAGCGATCCAGGCAAGGAAAACCTGTTGGCCTTTGTCCGCGGCGGCAAGGGCTTCGCCGTCTCGCACCTGGCCAGCGCCTCCTTCAAGGAATGGGACGAATTCAAGAAACTCTGCGGCCGCAACTGGATCATGGGCACTTCGGGCCACGGTGCCCGCTCCCCGTTCAAGGTGAAAATCGTGAACCCAACCCACCCGATCACTCAAGGTCTGACGGATTTCGAGGCCGACGATGAGCTGTACGCCAAACTGCAAGGCGACACCCCGATCAACGTGTTGCTCGAAGCCGACTCGGACTGGAGCAAGAAGACCGAACCGCTGGCCTTCACGTTGAATTATGGCCAGGGCCGCGTCTTCCACGAAGCCTTTGGTCATGACGGCAAAGCCATCAAGAATCCGGCCGTGGCCAAACTGATCGTCCAGGGCTGCGCCTGGGCGGCGGGCAAAGCCAAATAATAGGCTGACATCGGAATAGTTGATCCGCGCCGCAGGCCTGGCAACCACTCTCGGAGGGGCGAGCTCCGGGAGCCCCCATTTTTTCCGCCTGCCTCGCTCCCAATTCCACAACCGTTCGTCCTTCGTTAAGTCAGGGCGTCGTGTAACTCCGCCCTCCGAACATGGCGCTTGAGCCGGATCATTCTTCTCCGCCGAGCATTCGATAAGCGGCGCACGATTTGAGAGTTGGAGCCGGCTCATGTCGGCGGCTACATTATTGTGAAGCCTCGACGCGCTTCGCCAAGGATTGGGCGCTGTTTATGAGATTTTTATTTACAATCCCCGTCCTTTCAACGTAGATTCAAGCGCGTCCTGTGGCGTAGTGAAACAGGCCGCAGAGTCAACCTTAAAAACTAAAGGCAAACCGATTATGGGCGATAAATCCCCGAAGTCCGTGCAAAAGCAGGCGACACAGAAGAAAACCCAAGTCAATACCGTCAACGAGAAGAAACAGCAGGCTGCCGCCGCAAAGCAAACGGCCACCAAGAAGAAGTAGCGATAATGGGCCAGGTTTACGGGTGTGTTCCCTGGCCCATTTGATCATCCGGATGAAGGTTCAGAACTCCGGATCCCGCGCCTGTAAATCGAAGGGGCGTGGAAAATCGATGAGCCCGATTCGCCGGCTGAGGGCAGCCGGCCTACAAGAATCCCGGCTGTAGCATCAGTTATGGACAAGGTCGTCCACGTCCGCCGTCCTCGAAAAAAACCCTGAATCGAGGACGAGGACGAGGGACGACGACGAGGACGAAAGCTTTTGGCAGCCTACTCCACCTCGAGCGCGACCACGGATTTGGCTGGCAGCGTGGCGGTGAAGCCGCCTTCGGCTGCCTTGAAATCCTTGAACTCGGCTGGTTGGATAGCGTCGGGCTTTTCGAAGGTGTTGTGCGCGCGGATGTCGGCGGCGGTCAGGACGCGGCCGCTGATTTTGGCGGCCTTGGCGCCCTGCAAGTCGAAGGCGACTGAAGCCGGCTGGTTGGGATTCAGGTTGCAGAGGGTGACGTGGATTCTGCCGGCTTGATCGCGCGACGCGGAGGCCTGGACGGAAGGGATGGAGTCGGGCCCGAACTGGTACGGCGCGCATTGGACTTCAGTGGGCAGCATTTTGGCGTCGTGGTGGACGGTGTACATTTCGAACACGTGAAAGGTCGGAGTGAGGATCATCTGCTCTTTTTGCGTAAGGATCATGGCTTGTAACACGTTGATGGTTTGGGCGATGTTGGCCATTTTCACGCGATCGCAGTGTTGGTTGAAGATGTTGAGCGACACGCCGGCAACGAGGGCGTCGCGCAAGGTGTTTTGCTGATAGAGAAAGCCCGGGTTGGTGCCGGGTTCGACCGCGTGCCAGGCGCCCCATTCATCGACAATCATGGCCACCTTCTTTTGCGGATCGTATTTATCCATGATTTCGGCGTGTTTCTGGACGAGTTCATCCATGCGCAGGGCGCCACGGAGCTGGTGAAACCAGTCGATTTCCTCGAATTGGGTGGCCGAGCGGGTATTTTTACCGGAACCGCAATAATAGTGCAACGCGAGGCCGTTCATCCGATTGGCAGCCGCGCGCATCATCACTTCGGTCCATTGGTAGTTGGCGCTGTTGGGGCCGCAGGTAATCTTGAAGATGCGATTCCCGCTGAAATTGCGCACGAACGTGGCGTAACGCTTGTATTGATCCGCGTAAAACTCGGGGGTCATGTTGCCGCCGCAGCCCCAATTTTCATTGCCCACGCCGAAATACGGGAGTTTCCAGGGCTTATCCCGGCCGTTTTTGCGGCGTAGATCGGCCATGGGGCTGATGCCGTCGAAGGTGATGTACTCGACCCATTGCTGCATTTCGACGATGGCGCCGCTGCCGACATTACCGCAAATGTAGGGAGCGCAGCCGAGTTGTTCGCAAAGATCAAGGAACTCGTGCGTGCCGAAATGATTGTTCTCGGTGACGCCGCCCCAGTGGGTGTTAACCATGGAGGGGCGGTTCTGGCGCGGTCCGATGCCGTCCTGCCAGTGGTATTCGTCCGCGAAGCAACCGCCCGGCCAGCGCAGCACGGGGATTTTAATTTTCTTCAACGCGGCGACCACATCGTTGCGGATGCCGCGAGTGTTGGGGATGGAACTGTCCTCGCCGACCCAAATGCCTT
>JADGRT010000416.1 GCA_017880715.1 Verrucomicrobiia bacterium
TGCCGAGGATCTCGATGCCGACCTGGCGAAACTGAAGGCCGCTCCTAAATTCGAGATGTCGAAGTGGGGGGAATGCTGTGACTCAGAGCATCTGTCCGGAGTCTATCGCCATTACGGCCAGGAACCCGCCTTCACATTTATCCAAAGCGGAGACGCGGTTCTGGATGCTCCACCCAACACCCTTTCATCCCCCAAGGCGGCTGAGACGTTGGACAAGGACCGCATCTCAAGTAAGCGCCAATGCATGATCCCGGTGTCGCGCCTTAGTCAGCTCCAGAAGGCTAGCAAGCTGATGAGCACGCCCGTGAAGAACCTGCAGGATGAGAAGCTGGGCAAGGTGGAAAACCTCCTGGTGGATCTTCCCGCGGGCCGTATCGTGGCGGTCATCGTTTCCTCCGGCGGATTCCTTGGGATGGGAGACGAACTAAGCGCCGTTCCGCCCACCGCGCTCCGATTCACTGCGGATCGAGACATCCTCCAGCTTGACGCTTCGAAGGAAATGTTGGCCAGCGCGCCCCATTTCAAGGCCAATCAATGGCCTGACTTCGCTCAACCCACTTATTCCAGCGGAGTGTATCGCGCGTACAAGGTTGAGCCGTATTTCACCAGCGATGCGGCGACGCAGCCGGACAACACGGTGCGTAACGTTCGCGACCGCAATAGCAGCACCCTGACCCCGCTCGATCAGGGCCACAGCCAGGCCGACCGGGATACCACGGCGCAGATTCGCAAAGAAATCGTCGCTGGGAAAAACATGTCCGTGAACGCCAAGAACGTGAAGATCATCACCGTTGATGGCCGCGTCACCCTGCGCGGGCCCGTCAAAACCGCCGAGGAAAAGCGTCTGATCGGTGAAATCGCGGATCGCATCGCGCGCTCCGAAAATGTGGACAACCAACTGGAAGTGAAACTAACCACCACTGTCAACGAATAGTTCAATCAACTAAACAAAACAAAAAGAAAGGCAAATATCTATGTCAAAGAAATCTGTATTCTGTATCGCCACCTCGCGCGGGCAAGCCGATCAAATCGTCGATCAGCTCAAAGCCGCGAGCTTCTCCAACAACGACATCTCCGTGCTGTTCCCCGACAAGGGCACGACTCGGGATTTCGCGCATGAGAAGAACACGAAAGCTCCGGAAGGCGCTGTCGCCGGCGCAGGCACAGGCGGCGTCGTGGGCGGGGCATTGGGCTGGATCGCCGGGATTGGCGCACTGGCCATACCGGGAGTCGGCCCCTTCATCGCCGCCGGACCGATCATCGCCGCGCTGAGCGGGGCTGCGGTCGGTGCCGCCGTGGGCGGTATCGCCGGCGGGTTAATCGGGCTGGGCATTCCTGAGATCGAAGCCAAGCGCTACGAAGGCAAGGTCAAGGCCGGTAATCTCCTCATCTCGGTCCACACCGAGGACTCAAAGGAAATTGCCCGGGCCAAGGACATCTTCATCAAAGCCGGAGCGCAGGACATCTGCACCACCGGTGAGGCGTCCACACCCAAGGACAGCAAGGCCACCGACCGCGAAGCGATTCCGACTATGGCAGCCTATAGTGGCCATGGCCGGTAATTATCAAAACCGTCCCTGCGGCTAAGCTGACTTGGCCGCAGGGTCATTCAAAACACATCAACAAACGATAATTGAAACGAATATGAAAACACTCAAAGATCTATTCATGGATGAATTGGCGGACATGTACGACGCCGAGCGCAGAATTGTCAAAGCGTTGCCGAAGATGGCCAAAGCTGCCACCTGTTCCGACCTCAAGGCCGCAATTCACTCCCATTTGAAAGAAACCGAAGGTCATGTGACGAAGCTCGAACAGGTCTTCAAGTCCTTCGACCAGAAGGCCAAAGGGAAAACTTGCGAAGCCACTGTCGGACTGCTGGAGGAAGGCGACGAAATCGCGGCGGAATTCAAGGGGTCCCCCGCAATTAACGCGGCGTTGATCTCAGCCGCACAGAAGGTCGAACATTATGAGATGGCATCCTACGGCTGCCTGCACGAATGGGCAGGGCTGCTGGGGAACACAGAAGCCGCCGGCCTCTTGCAGGAAATCCTTGACCAGGAGAAAGCCGCCAATGAAACGCTCACCGGGCTGGCGCGTGCCAGTAGCAACGAAGAAGCTCTCGGAGAATCCGACGAAAAGAAATCGGCGGAGGATTCCGCGCGCAAAGCAACGGCGCCCCGGCGCCGGGCCGCTTAGTTAACACCAACGGTCTTGCAACCGCCGCCAGGTGGTCGCACGGCCATCAAATACTTAATTAAATATGATTGCATTAATAATATCACCCATGTTTGCCGCCGCTGGCTATTCCTTGATTTATCTCCTCGGAGGCGGAGGTCTTTTCGGAGCCTTGGTTATCTTCGTCGTGGCAAAAATGTTCGGTAAATAAGTTTCACCAGAAGACATATGAACAAACATACACATCCGGCCCACAATGACATGGGCACGCTCGCCGAAGATGCGCGCGCCCTGATGACCGCCACCGCCGACGTGGCTGGAGAAAAAGTCGCGGATGCCCGCAAGCGTGTTGCCGACGCGCTGGAAAGTGCCAAGGAAATCGCCGGCCGCGTTCGCGACCAGGCGGTCGATTACGCCAAAGCCACAGATGAGGCCGTGCACGAGCATCCTTATAAAGCCATCGGCATCGCCTTCGGTGTGGGGGCGCTCCTCGGCTTCCTCGTCTTGCGCCGGGGCTCCCGCAACGGCGACTAATCACGCCATGGAAACCGAGCGCGCAATCATGAGCTCTTCGTCCGTGCGAATAACGCGAACCGTGGCCCGGCGGTCGTCCGTGGAACTCGCCTCCCAAGGTCTCCGCATTGTGAGACGCATTCCGCATTTGAGGCCGGGTCTTGATGCCAATCCTGTTTTTTGATGTGCTTCGCGAATGGAAGCAAGGTTCTGGCATAAGTGATTAGTATTGATGATTCAGGAATCACTAATATAAGGCAAACCCCCCATAGCGCCCGCAAGGTTTTCCTGCTTATGTCAACGATATGAAAGCATTGGTTTACAACGGACCCCGCGACGTGCGGGTGAAGAATGTGCCCGACGCGAAAATCGAACGGCCCACCGATGTGCTGGTGAAGATCACGAGCACTAACATCTGCGGTTCGGATCTGCACATGTATGAAGGCCGGACCGACATG
>JADGRT010000417.1 GCA_017880715.1 Verrucomicrobiia bacterium
CCGGGATGCTGAAAGAATGGCTAGATATTTTCCAAAGGTTAGCCTCTTGATGCCAAAAAAGTAATGGCATAATCATGAACACGGAATCGCATTGCGCAGGTTGGAAATCCCGTGGAATAGCCGACCGAAAACTCGGTGCTACGGCCTTGCGGCGGCTTTTGTGCGCCCTGCTCCTCGCGCTGTCATGGATGGGTTTGAACGCGCGGGCCGAAGTGCAACGCGTCGTGGTGCGCCCGGCCGATACCGGCGAAGCGCTGGTCAATCCGGGCATGGGTTGGACACTTCATTTTTACTCGAACATGATTCGGAACTACGGTTCGAAGTTGGAGCCATGGGACACGCTCGATGACTGGCCCGGCCTGTCGGTGGTTTACCTGCGCGTGCCGTGGTCGTTCCTCGAACCGAAGGAAGGCGAATTCAACTGGTCGCTGTTCGACACTCCCGCGCAACGCTGGATCGCCAAGGGAAAAAAGATCGCTATCCGGGTCAGTTGCTCGGAAAGCTGGATGCGTTATGCCACGCCCCAATGGGTGCAGGATGCCGGCGCCAAAGGAATCGAATTCGAGTTCGGTAAAGGGCCGCGGCCGGGCGGTCCGTTGTGGGATCCGGATTACCTGGACCCGGTGTTCCTGCGGAAACTGGAAAACTTCCTGGCGGCGATGGCCCGGAGATACGATGGCAATCCCAACGTGGCCTTCATCGATGTCGGTTCCTTTGGCATGTGGGGCGAGGGACACACCGGTTTTAGCAGCCGCTTGTCCGAAGAACAGACGCTGGAAGTCGTGAAACGCCACGTCGACCTGCACGTGAAATACTTCACGCGAACCCTGCTCTGCATTAGCGACGACGTCGCCGGCGCCACCAAGCCCGGCCGGCACTTTCCCACCATGGACTACGCCCTGGCAAAGGGCGTCACGATGCGGGACGACAGCATCCTGGTGCAACCGCCTCCGAACTCCTGGTACCACGCCGAAATGGCGCAAGAATTCTGGCCGCGCCTGCCAGTGATTCTGGAGCATGAGCACTATGGCAGCTCGAAGCAGCGAGGCGCCTGGAGCGGCGACCTTTTGCTCAAATCCGTCGAAGATTATCACGCCAGTTACATGTCCATTCACTGGTGGCCGCGCGAGGAGCTGAACGAGAATCGCTTAACCATCGAACGGATCAACCGGCGCCTGGGTTACCGGCTTCAGCTCCGCGAAATCGATTGGCCGGCCGAGGCAACCCTGGGCCAACCTTTCTTGGTCGAGACCGGCTGGGCCAACGCGGGCGTGGCGCCCTGCTATGGCGGCGGTTTTTGGGGGCTCACCTTGAAAGATGAAAAAGGCGGCATCGTATCGGCCCACGTGGACGAGACGTTCGATGTGAAGAGTCTGAAAGTCGGCGCGCCCGATCAGGCGCCGCTGGAGAAACACCAATCGCGTTTCGTCGTGGCCTTCCGGCACGAAGATCCACGAGGCGTTTTTGTCCCCAACACCAAGCCCGGCAGTTATGACGTGTGGGTCTCGGTGGGCTTGCGAGACGGCACGCCCGCCATCGCGCTGCCGCTGCCGGACGGCGATGGGCAAAAACGTTACCGGCTCGGGAGAATCCGCGTCGTCGAGGCGCCGTCAAAATAAGCGTGGGAGAATTTCAAATAATGGGGCTATGCTTGATGCTTGTTCGAGCCGTTTCTCTCCATGAACCGGTAGGGCTGAGCTGGCGCTTAGCCCTGATATTTGGGCGGCGCAGCAGCACCGCCCTACCTACCAACAATTCATGACGTCTGCCAGTTCAACACGGCCTCAGGGCGTCACGGCTTGAGGGCGGTTAGCACCACAAACCAGGCGGTGTCGTTTTTATCCTCGCCGGCGAGCACCAGCAGATTGCCGGGGCTCAGCGGCTGGCTTATCTTGTGCAGGCTGCGGCCTTCGCCGAACAGCTCGACGCGAATTTTGGAATCGCCCAGGTAGGTCACCTCAATTTCGCAACGGGCGCTCAACTTCAGCTTTTGCGTTTCGCTTTGGGCCAGCTTGAAGGCCTTGGCGGGATAGTCCGGATCGTTCACCTCGAAGAAATTCCGCCACTTGAGCATCTTGAGCTTTTCGCGCATCTGCGGGCTGATGTCTTTCAAGTGCGGCTGGTTGGGTTTGTCCTGATTGGTGCCCCAGATCAACTGGGCCTTGAGTCGCATCTCATCGGCCCGGACTTCGGCCGGCTGTCCCGCCCAAAGCATCAGTCCGAACAGGAAACCGAGTCCCCATCTGAGATTTATCAATGTGCTCATGACCTGGTGAGGGTTGAATCGACTACGGCATGGCAGTAAAAGTTTAATTCAAGCCGCTCAGATCGATCCAGACGACCGTAACCCCTTCCGAAGCGGCGTGGAAAGAGACGGTGCTGGTGTTGGGCACCGAGGTGTCGATTTCCTCCGGCCCTTCGAGAAATGCCAGATTGGAAGGCCGATCCATTCCCGGAGGGGTGACTAGCCAAAAGGTGAGCAGGGTGGCGGCGCCGACGGGAATCACCCACCGCAACCACCAGCCCAGACTGATAAAGGGCGGCGCGACTTCCGCGGGCGAATCGACTGTCGGCAGGCGGCGCTCGATCTGAGACCAGTAAAATTCCCGGGTTTCGGGCACCCGGCGTTCCAATTCCTGACCGGCCAAAAAGGTCCGGGTGAGGTTGAGTTCAGCCGCCAGAGCCTGGGCATCTGGTGTCTGGGCCAACCATTCAGCCACTTCGCGGCCCTCAGGAGAAGACAACTCGCCATCCATGAAGGCCTGCAATTTCAGTTGTGCTTCCAAATTCATAACTCGTCCCGTTTATATTTTGCCATCAAACCCGCCATCCGCCGCCGCGCATAAAACAGGCGGGACATGATCGTTCCGATCGAACACCCTACCGTCTTGGCGATCTCTTTATATTCCAAACCTTCAAATTCATGCAGCACCAGGACCGTGCGATGCTCGACCGACAATTGGGCCATGGCCTCATCGATCCGGCACCGCAGTTCCTGCCGTTCCAGCCCTTCGGTGGGATTGATCGTTACCGTCGGCATTTGCCGTTCCACACCGCCGGACTCCGACTCC
The DNA here is from genome assembly GCA_017880715.1 of Verrucomicrobiia bacterium. GTDB lineage: Bacteria > Verrucomicrobiota > Verrucomicrobiia > Limisphaerales > UBA1319 > JADGRT01. The sequence continues at coordinate 3,072 of JADGRT010000417.1, forward strand.
ATCAACTCGATGGACTCGGTGCGCTGGCGTTTCTGCTTGCGCAGTTGGTCCAGACACAGATTGATCACGAT
>JADGRT010000055.1 GCA_017880715.1 Verrucomicrobiia bacterium
AACACAAATCGTGTCGGAATCGACGAGCGTCAAGTGCCCGAAACCCGTGCGCACGAGCGCCTCGGCGCACCAACTGCCCACGCCGCCGAGACCAAAGACAATCACCCGACGGACGGCGATGCGGTCCATGGCGGGCCGACCCATCAACAGCGACGTGCGCTGAAATAAGGCATTGGGACTGACTTTCTTCACAGATGCTTATTACCCTGACAGGTATGTGGGTTGTCAATATCCGGGTCAAATATTTCAATGAGACCGAATCGCCGGGTCAGGGGACCCGGCCTGCCGCATTTCCCCATTTTGTAGGCCCGGTGCCCCCACCGGGCGGCGCACCCATTTTTCGCGGGCTCGGGAAGTCTGAGGCGGCCGCGCAGACAAAAGCCGCTTGAAAAAGCCGGGCTGGCTCATCTGGAACAATTCCGGCCCGGGCGGCCGAATCCGACCCACCGGGTGAAGGATTTTGATTCGCATAAATCCGCGTAATCCGCGGTCGAAATGTCAAATATCTTTGGCTAGCTTATTCAGGACAAAGGGTGTTACTTTTGAGGCACGATGTGTACGGTTAAGGAAATCGAAGCGCAGTTGAAAGCGAATCCCCATCGTTTTCCCGAAATTCGGGACAGGGACTTTGACTGGCATTTTCCGACATGAGCGGAAACCGGTCGGCCCACATCTATATTTCCGTAGAAGCAGCAAAAAATATGAACAACAACAACCTATTAGCCAAACTCTCAGTTCAACAACTCAAACGCGCCTTGGCAATCAAACAAGCGATGGCAGACCTGGAAAAGGAACTCGGCCAAATCTTGGGCGATGAACCAACCGCCGCGCGTCCCGCTCCGCGTTCCCGCAAGCGCAAGATGAGCGCGGCGGCCAGAGCTAGCATCTCGGCGGCTCAAACAGCGCGCTGGGCCGAACGAAAAAAGGCCGCCACGCCCGGAAAAGCCCTCCCCAGGAAAAAGGGCGAAATGAGTGCCGCCGGACGTGCCCGGATTACGGCGGGGACCAAGGCACGCTGGGCCAGATACAATGCCGAAAAGAAGAAGAGGGCTGCCGCTTAACTCCGCCGGTTGGGCCAAGACCCAGCGCGGAGAGGGTGATTACTCGTGGGCGGAATGGGGCGATGTCCTTCGCGGTGCGACCGGTGGCAGGGCTGCGCTATCAGCGTGGTTTGGCGCGGAACGGAAACGCCGATTATCAACTATTTAGATGCGCCCCCATTGCCCGTTCCGCTTGTCAAGGGGGTATCGATTTTGCCCAACGCAACGGCTCACCTGCAGCCATCGACGACCGGCCCGGTAAGAAGCAAATCGATTCCCGGACCCGTATGCGCACGGTCCAGAGCGCGCCGGCCAGATCGTCATTCACCCCGCGGTGATCCTCTGGCTGACAAGCGATGGCAAGTTCGATGTGGCGGCGCACGCCGCGAAGACATGGCCCAATCCATTTGTCAATCCCGGTTTACCATTATTCACGGCCTGACCCTTTTAACGCTTACTCGTCAATACCGGCGATGGGGACTTGGCAGTGCCCTAGCGATCTACCTGACCGTGAGCGAAACCGAAGTTCTTCGCTGCAGATTACCGCCGGTACCGGTAAGGGTGAGCGTATAGGTGCCGGAAGGCGTTCGGCCGCTGGTGCTTACCGTGAGCGTCGAGGAACCCGAGCCAGCTACGGACGAGGGATTGAAACTGACTTTGGCTTGACGGGGCAAACCGCTCACACTAAAATTGACCGTTGACGCAAATCCTCCGGATGCTGTCACAGTTACGTTGTAGCTCGTTGAACTGCCCGCGCTCACTGTCTGCGAGGCGGGCGACGCCGAGAGCGTGAAATTCTGCGTCGAGGACGATGTTACCGTCAGGGAGACCGTCGCGCGATGCGTCAATGCGCCACTGGAGCCGGTGATCGCCAAGGTATAGGTGCCTGCGGTCGTGCTGCTGCTGGTGGACACTGTCAGGGTCGAGGAACCCCACCCGTTCACCGGGGTTGGGTTGAAACTGGCGATCGTACCACTCGGCAGCCCGCTGACACTCAAGTTCACGGCTCCGGCGAATCCGTTTAGGGTGCCAATGGACACCGTGTAGGTCGTTTGGCCACCGGCCGTGACCGACCGGGAAGCCGGGGTCGCGGAAAGGGTAAAATCCGGCGACGGCGGCGGAGCCCCACTGGCCAGAATGGCCCGGTAAACGTTTAAGCGACCGCCGGTGGTCGTGAGTCCGTTCAGACTCGGAATCGCATCCACATTATTTAAGAGGGTGGATTTTAGGGTTGCCACCGGCAGGTTGGCCGTGGCCAAAATCAGCGCCGCCGCTCCCGCGACGTGCGGGGTTGCCATCGAGGTTCCGCTCGCCCACGCATAACTGTTGCCCGGCCACGTGGACACAATGTTGACGCCGGGAGCGCCCAAGTGCACGGACGTTGCCCCGTAATTCGAGAAGGAGGCCAGCAAGTCGTCGTTGTCGGTGGCGGCCACGGCGATCATGTTGGGTGTGTGATAGCTGGCCGGATATTCCGGAGTTTGGTCAATGTTCAGCCCGCTGTTGCCTGCGGCCACCACGAAGAGAATGTCGTTGGCACCGGCCGTGTTGATCTCATTAAGCAGTGCCTGGGAATACCCGCCGCCACCCCAACTGTTGTTGAGTACGCGAAGGTTCACGCCAGCCAGTTTGGCATTGACCGCAAAGTCGATGGCGCTGACGGCATCGGCCGTCGTGCCGCTGCCGCTAGCATCGAGAAATTTCAGACCCATGATCGCGGTCGTCCAATTGAGCCCGGCCACGCCAACGCCGTTGTTGCCCACGGCGCCGATCGTTCCAGAGACGTGGGTGCCGTGACCGTTGTCGTCCAGCGGGTCATAGGTTTTCGTGATGGCATTGAAACCGTGAGATCCCGCCGGCCCGCCGCCAATGCCGCCAGGATTCAGCCAGACGTTGGCCGCCAGATCGGAATGGTTGTAGTCGATACCCGTATCGACGACGCCCACCACCACCGAGCGCGTGCCGGTGGTCACGTTCCAGGCGTCGGTAGCCTTGATGTCAGCGCCTGGAACTCCGGTTATTCCCTGAATGTTCTGGCCGGTGTTGTTCCAGGCCCATTGCAGACTGAAATAAGGATCGTTGGGAATCACGACGGCATGCACGAGGTAGTTCGGTTCGGCGTACGAAACCAATCCTTCCGCTTCATACTCCCGTATGGCCTGATCCAGGTTATGGTGTCCGCCGATCTGGATGAGCCGCGCGTTGCCGAGGTGGCTGACCCGGTGCAGGGTTTGATCGCCGTGCGTGTGGTGGATTACATCCTCCTGGGCATCCGCCACTCCGGCCTTGAACCCCACAATGAGCTGGCCCGGCACCCGGGGATAACGGTAATCAACGGGGGCGCCTTGGCTGGTCAGGATCATCGCACCCAAGGCCAGGCTGCCCAAGCTGCCGAGCTTGACGAGGATCGCGCGGCGCGAAACCCGGAGGGTCCCGACCGGAAAAAATGCATGGATTTTCATAGGGATGAAGGCTTTTTCGATTTAGTCGTACATTTGCTATACTTACACAATAAATAAAATACTCTAATTTTATTAAGATGGTGTCGAATCGGCCCGGTGTCAAGGGCGACCCGAAAGGGAGGTGCAAGTCAATGGGGCGGGCGCCGCGCAACGGTGCGATCAGGTGTCCCGGCCCGACGATTTCCGCGGAAACGTTGGCTTGGCATGGCCAATTTTAATATCGTCAGCGCCTCCGATTTTGCTGATAAAGAGGTCATGCAAACCAACAGTTTGACGGGTTTGAGCATCCTGGTGGTCGAGGACGAAGTGCTCCTGCGCAAGCAGATCGTCGCCGCGCTGGAGCGGCTCGGCGCCGATGTCACCGCGGCGGGCACCCTTCAGGCGGCCCGGCAATTCATCGCCGACCTCGATTTCGATTTCGCGCTGCTCGATGTGAACCTGCCTGATGGCCTGGGCACCGACTTGCTCAAGGAAAAGGCGTTTTCCGCCAACACCGGCATCCTCATCGCCACCGCCACCGGCAACGTGGCGGGAGCGGTCGAAGCCATCAAACTGGGCGCGCTCGATTATCTGGTCAAGCCGTGCGATCCGGCGGAACTGCCGCTGATCATTGCGCGCGCCCGGCGAGTCCGCCAGACGGCGCGGCGCGATGAGCATGTCCGCCAGAGCGACGGGGCTTCGGAGTTTTTCTTTGGACTGGCCCTGAGTCCACTGCAAGCGCAGTTGGAAAAAATCCTCGCGGCCGACCGGCGGATGAGCGGCGCGCCGGCACCGGTGCTGATACAAGGCGAAACGGGCACGGGCAAAACCACCATCGCCCGTTGCGTTCACCAGCAAGGTCCGCGGGCGGCGCAACCGTTAGTGGAGGTGAATTGCTCGGCGCTGCCGGATTCGCTGGCCGAATCGGAGCTGTTCGGCCACGAGCGGGGCGCCTTCACCGACGCCAAAACCGCACGCATGGGCCTGTTCGAGGCGGCGAACGGCGGCAGCTTGTTTCTGGACGAATTGCCGAGTCTCTCCCCCGCACTGCAAGCCAAGTTGCTAACCACTATCGAGGACCACAAAATCCGGCGGGTCGGCGGCAACAAACCCATCGAGGTGGACGTGCGGTTGATTGCGGCGACCAGCTGCGACCTTAAAGAACTGGTGGTGGCGGGCAAATTCCGCGAGGATTTGTTTCATCGGCTCGACCTCTTCCGTTTGCATCTCCCGCCGCTCCGGGATCGCGGGGAGGATATCGTGCGACTGGCGGAAAGGCTGTTGCGCGGACTGTTCAAACGGCATCGCCTGCCGGCGCGTGAAATATCGACCCTGGGCGCGCAAAGGCTGGTCCATTACGCGTGGCCGGGCAACGTTCGCGAACTGGCTCACGAACTGGAGCGCGCCATCGTCTTCGAGGAAGGCGAGCAGCTTCAGTTCGGGCACTTAACCGGCGCTGGCCAGGTGGCTCCGGCTGAAGCTGCTTTGCCCACCGGCGCATGGTTCAACGAACGCTTTGTTTTCCCCCCGGAAGGCTTTTCGCTGGAAGAGGCCATCAATCGAATCATCCAACACGCGCTTCGGCAGACCGGCAACAATGTTTCCGCGGCGGCGCGGCTGCTGGGGGTATCGCGGGATTACATCCGTTACCGGCTGGCGGATCCAAAAGCTCAGTCTCCAGGTGGGGAATAGTCCCCAACGGTTGCTGTCACTCCGCTTTCGGGGTGGGGGATGTCCCCCAACCACCCCACTTCAGACATGCCATGATCCCATCTCAACGGGCTAAATGCCAGGCAGTTACCTGTACTATCGCCTGGTTTTCGATCATGGCATGCGACTTGCGTAGAGAACAGGCACAACGGCCGACGCGGGTGAAGGCGCTGGCGGCAATTAAAAAGTAAAAAGCAACCACAGTCAACAAAACGAAAGACTTATGAAGATTAAAACACTCCTTATTTCAGGCGCCATGGCCTTGAGCCTGTTCAGCGTTCAGACCCTCCTGGCTGACGACCCCACTACCACCACGACCCCGCCGACCCCGACGGTGGAAGTGCCTCGCAGCGGCAACGATCACGCCTATAACCGCAACCTTGCTCTGCCTCCGGAAATCAAGACACTCATCACCACCTTCGAGACCACGCGCGACAAATACCTGGCCGAGCAAAAGACGCTCCTGGGCACCTTGAAAGGCGCGGCTACGGCGGATCGTGAGAAAATTCGCGAGGATCTACAAAGCAACCGTGCCGCTTTCCTCGCCGAACTGAAGACTTTCCGTGACACGCTAAAGACGGATCTGCAGGATCTCAAGGGCAAGATCAACCATCAGGAATTCAACCGAATTGTCGATGCCGCCCACAATGCGGCGACGGATCGGCCCGGCCGCAAAGGCCAGCGCTAATCTTCACCGACTGAGCGAAGCATCAGTCCCGAACACAGAACCGAGCGGCCTTCCCGGCCGCTTGGTTTTTGTATATATTAAAGCGTGCTTTTTCACGTAAAACGGTTCCTGTCGAGGGCGGCCATCCTTGGATTAAGCGTCATCGGCGGATCGCTCTTGCGGGGCGCCGATGCTATCAAGCTCATTCCCGAAAATATTTCGCTGTTCGACTCCTCGCTTCTCTGGGACCGGGTTTTCGATGTCAGGACGGGTTTTGGTTACAAGGACAACGTCCTGCTGAGCCCCTTCCATCCGCAGGCGAGCCCGTTTTTCCTGGGCGGTCTGCAAGCCACGGCCATCCGTCTTCCCTTGGACGGCCCGGAGGTCGTCTTCTTTTTGGATGGCGAGGAGCTTCGTTATACCCATCCGGTCAACGCCGACAAGGAACAAACCTTGATGTCGTTGGCTCAAATCAAGAAGTCGTTTGGCCCCGGCTGGCAGGTGGGCGCGGCGATGCTGTATTTTTATCAAGACCAGTTGCAGGACGTCTCCTTTACCGAAACCAACCGAACCGCCGTGCAGGTTCAGGGACATAACCTCACCTTCCGGCCGTCCTTGCGTCGGGATCTGGGGACAAATGCGTGGATGCAACTGGAGTTGCAGGGGACGCGGCTGTGGTTGAAACAGCCACTCGACAGTTACTGGCAGGCCGGACCCAAGTTCACGTTGACTCGGGAATACGGTTATCGCTCGGAAGTGCGTCTGAGTTATGGTATCTTGAAGCAGCTTTATGATACACGGACCCGAACCGATTCCGCCGGCAACGAGATTGACCGCGCCGGCCTGGAATATTGGCAGCAGAAAACGGAACTATCGTGGCAGCATTACTGGGACCCGCAGCGGTCGTGGCGGACCACCACCACGGTGGGCATGGATTGGAACACCGACAATGGCGGCGGCTATTTCGACTATCGCACCTTCCGGGCCGCGGAGCAGATTCGTTATCAGGCGAAAACCTGGGAGGTTCGGGGAAAAGTCGGGTTGGCCCAGTACGATTTTCCGGTGCGCACCATCGGCGCGCCCGGCGCGCCCAAGCTGCACCAGCACATCCTGACCCTGAATGCCCACGCCCAAAAAAAACTGGCCCGGTTCTTGACCGTTTTTGCCGATTACGATTATGAACAATCCGTTGCTAACGAACCCTTCGAAACCTACCGGGCCAACACCTTCAGCGGCGGGCTGGAATGGGAATTTTAAAACCGCCGCGGATTGAGTTAACCGGAAAGCCAAAGCGAACGAGTCGATTGACAACCCGATGGAAAAACAGCGTCAACTCCAACCGCGGACGGTTTCCTCACGACGCTGGCTGGCGTTGATGGTGTCTCTGGCGCTGGCCGTGTTGGGGGGCGCCATCCTGTCGTCCGTGTGGCTGCTGCGCATCCAATTGCACGAAAGCATAGCCGACCATGACGGTCAGCTTCTCCACGCGGTTTCCCTCCTGCGCCAAATGGGTAATGACTCCGCAACGGAATTCGCCGGTTCGCTGGCCGACCCGGGAGAGCAGTTGGATCTCATCCTTAATATTTCGCGCCTCCAGGGGGTTATCGGCATCCGGCTATTTTCCCCCGCCGGCCATTTCGTAAATGCCGTGCCGGCCTACATCACGGAAGGGGAACTGCCCCCGCAAGACCTGACCATCCTGCAAACCCTCAAACCCGTCAGCCACTACTATCCCAAAGGGCGATTAGAGGACGTGGACTTGCTGGCCGATGCCCCGGGCGGCGTGGTCACGCCCTTGCTCATCGTCAATGTGCCGCTGCACTCGAAAGACCAACCGCAACTGCTGGGCGTGGCGCAGTTCATTCTGCAAGGCGAAACCCTCTCGCACGCGTTCGTCGAATTGGATCGAAAACTGGCCTGGCTGGCCGTCCTGGTTTTTCTGGCGAGCGGCGGCCTGCTGACGGTCGCGCTGACTTTCGCGTTTAGAAAAATCAATCGCGCGAACCGGCTGCTGGCCGATCGCACCGCGAGTTTGCTTCAGGCCAACCAGGAACTGGCCCTGGCGGCGAAAACCTCGGCGGTGGGCGCGGTGGCCGCCCATCTGATTCACGGACTCAAGAACCCGCTCAGTGGTTTGCAGGGATTCGTGAACCATCATGGGGCCGGCAACGGCTCGGCCCAGGACACCGAATGGACCGAGGCGGTGGCGACTACCCAGCGCATGCAAAACCTGATTGGGGAAGTGGTGCGCATCCTCGGCGAACAGAATACCATGGCCCATTACGAACTCTCGCTCGATGAACTCGCGGAGATGATCGCGGCCCGGATGACGCCCGTGGCCGAGAAGCTCGGCGTTCATTTGGCGACAAAACTCGAAGGCAGCGGCACGTTTTCCAACCGCGAGGCTAACCTGGTGGTTTTGATATTGGAAAACCTGATTCAAAACGCATTGCAGGCGACGCCCAAGGACAAATCGGTGCGGCTTAGCCTGGTCGGCTCGAATGGCACGGTGGTCTTCGAAGTACAAGACGAAGGTTCCGGACTGACCGAGTCGGTGCGCGAACGGTTGTTCACCCCGTGCCATTCCACCAAAGACGGCGGCAGCGGCATTGGCCTGGCCATCAGTAAACAGCTTGCAACCCATCTGGGTGGAACCTTGGATTTAAAGAAGAGCACCGGCGCGGGCTGCGTGTTCCGTTTCGCTCTGCCGCTCGCGTCGGAGAACCCGCCCCCCCGGCGGGCGGAAACCATCGCTGGATCCAGCCCGGCCGGATTGAGTTGATCCTGTCATCATTTATGTTTAAGAGAACAATGCTGCGCCCGTTGCATTCCTGGTGCCTGGTGATGGGTGTCATGCTGGGTTCTCCATCCGGACATGCCGACTTGATCTGGCGGTGGTCGAATCCCGCCCCTCATGGAAACAACGTGGTGGACATGGGCTACTTCAATGGCTTGGCCGTGCAGGTGGCCGAACGCGGCCAGATATACACCAGCTCCGATTTCCAGAACTGGACGCCACGCGACAGCCACACCACCAACTCGCTTCAGGCGGTAACGTCGTTCGGAGGCCGCATCCTCATCGCCGGCGCCAATGGAACGATGGTGTATTCGGATGACGGCGCCGATTTTGCCTATACCAATCTTAACACCACCGACTGGCTGGTGGGCGCGGCCGCTTCGCCCAATCTCGCCGTGGCGGTGGGCGACAACGCGGCCATCTATACCAGCCTCGACGGCGCGAGCTGGCAGCAACAGGCCCAACCGCCCCAGGTCGGTGCTTCCTGGCTCCTGAGCGTCGCCTATGGCGGCGGCACATTTGTGACCGTGGGGGAAGGCGGCTACATTGCCACCAGCAGCAACGGAACGAATTGGACTCGCCGCGCCGCACCCCTTGCTAATCCAACCTTTGCCAACGACCTCAATCGGGTCGTCTGGATCGAATCCGGCAGCGGCCCGAATCTGCTGACGACCAGCGGCTTTTGGGCGGTGGCCAACGGTGGACGGGCGATTTACAGCACCAATAATGGAGTGACTTGGCATCTGGTTTCGGGCTTGGGCAGCACCAACGCACTCTATGCCGCCGCGGGCAATGACCGCACGCGCCTGCTCGGTGGCGAACTGGACGTGCGTCTGGGCACCCCCCTGGCCAATGGGATGGTCTGGACCCGACAAACCGGCTCATCGCTGTTATCCGCGCCGGAATGGACCTATTATACGGCTCTGTGGGAAACCAACGGCAGTTCCTCCTATTGGCTGGCCGGTGACACTGGCATGCTGGTGGAAGGTTACGCCACCAATAACACTTACAACTGGCGCCTGCCTTTCTACTCGCCCCGCGACTGGCTCTGGGATGTGACAACCGTCAACGGCTTGTATGTTGCCGTGGGCGATCACGCGCGGATCATGACCAGCGACAATGGCGTTGCTTGGTCGATCGAGCAGGTTCCTTCCAACTATTCTATTTCTTCGACCAATACCGTTTTCTTCGGCATCGGCGGCCATACCAACCTGCTCCTGGCGGTTGGAAACCAAGGCAGCGTGGCCGTCAGTTCCAATCTCTTCACCGCCGTCGTGACCACCAATCTCGACGGCAGTCTAGCCACCAACCAAGTCAGCGATTTGGGGGTGATCTGGTCCGCGCTTCCTGCCCCAACCACGAACGATCTGCATGGCGTCGGCGTCTTCACCAACCAGATCTTCACCGTCGGAGGCAACGGCACGATTCTCAAATATAACGGCGGCGTCGACTGGACCCGGATGGCCGCGCCCACGACCGCTTACCTCTCCTCCGTCGAGAGCTTCGCCGGCGGTCTGGTGGCGGTAGGCGACAGCGGGACGGTTTTGACCAGCCCCAATGGCACATTATGGACGAAGGTTAACTTGTCCCCTCCCACTACCAATTGGTTGTACCGCGTCCGCTGCTTAAACGGCACTTTGGTCGCCATCGGCGAAAATGGAACCATTCTTACCAGCGCCGATGGCGCCAACTGGATCCGGCGTGCCAGCGGGACCACGGCGTGGCTCAACGACATCGGGATCGTCGCGAATACATACTACGTCGTTGGCACCCAGGGCACGGTCCTGACCAGCACCAATCTCGCCACCTGGACCAGCATCGGCGCCAACACCCTCAAATCCCTTTATGCGGTGGCTAGTCAAAACGGCCAACTCCTGGCCGTTGGCATCGAAGGGGTGATTATCCGCAGTCAGGTGGTTCCCGATCTCAACCCGGTCAATTTTATCGGTTTCAACCGGTCTGACGGCGTCAACCTCTGGTTCTTGGCAGGTAATCCTGACCAGCGCTTCCGGTTGGATGCCAGCACCAATCTCATCGACTGGAGCACCAACGGTCCAACCCTCGAAATCTTGGATGGTTCAGGAACGCTCTGGTTTATCCAGGATACCGGCAGCAATGCCCCCAGCCCCTTCTTCTACCGCACCACGCTGTGGCCTTAAAGTTGCACCTTTGTGATTCCGATTCCCGACTTGAAAGGGCACTCGCACTTATGGATCGTTGCATAAGTTCCCGCATTTCGGAGGGGCGAGCTCCGGGAGCCCCACTTCAATTTTCCCAGTAAAATCAGGGCCTCGTTTAATTCAGCCC
>JADGRT010000418.1 GCA_017880715.1 Verrucomicrobiia bacterium
TTATTTTGGCCGGACGCTGGTTTCCAATCTTCCGCCCAACATCACGGTGGGCATCATCAATGTTTCCATTGGCGGCTGCAAAATCGAACTGTTTGAAAAAGACACGTTTCAGTCGTATGCCGCGACGGCACCAAACTGGATGACCAACACCATTCACAACTACAGCGGAAATCCCTATCAGCATCTGGTCGAAATGGCGAAACTAGCCCAGAAGGACGGCGTCATCAAAGGAATCCTGTTGCATCAGGGCGAATCAAACAACGGCGACAAGAATTGGCCGAACAAGGTCAAAGGCGTTTACGAGAATCTGCTCGCAGACCTGAATCTCCAGGCCGCCGACGTGCCGCTGATCGTGGGCGAACTCGTGCCGGCGGATCAAAAAGGCGCTTGTGCGGGCATGAATAAAATCATTGATAACCTGCCCAAGACAATCCCCACCGCGCACATCGTTTCCTCGGCGGGTTGCACCGGTCGGCCCGACCATTTGCATTTCACTCCGGCCGGTTATCGGGAGTTGGGAAAACGCTATGCCGAAACCATGCTGCCGTTGCTGGGTTACAAGCTTGCCGAAGCCAAATGACTGGCAGCATTGCGAATTCTGAAGCGGGCATGGGCAGAACGATTCTGGTCGGGCTGCTCCTGCTGCTGGGCTGCAAAGCTTGGGCCGGCGCAGATTCCTGTTTCGATTGTCATCGCGTCATGGAAGGGATGAGCCTGAAGTTCACCAATGACATCCATTTCTCCAACGCAATCAGTTGCGCCGGTTGCCACGGTGGCGATCCCCGCGAAAGCGATCAGAACATCGCGATGAGCGCGAGTCGCGGCTTCAAGCTCCGGGTCCAGCGCCGGGACATCCCCGAATTTTGCGGAAACTGTCACAGCGACACCAATTTCATGGGCAAATACCAGCCGCAGCTCCGCGTGGATCAACTGTCCCAATACACGAACAGCGTTCACGGCCAACGGCTCGCGGCGGGCCGCAAGCGGGCCGCCGAGTGTGTGGATTGCCACGGCGTTCACAACACCCGCGCCGTCAGCGATCCGCTCTCCACGGCCAGTTCCCAGCGTATTTCCCAGACCTGCGCCAAGTGCCATGCGGCCACGGCTGAGGCGTTCGCCGACACGCGGCACGCCAAGGCGTTCAAGACCGAGCGCAAGCCGGGTTGCACCGTCTGTCACGCCAGTCACGCCACCAAGTCCGCCACCGTGGCCATGCTCGCTGGTTCTACTTCGGTTTGCACGCCGTGCCACCGTCCGGGTTCTAAACCCGCAAAGCTGGCGGAGGAAATGGCGCAGTTTCTGACCGGCTTGGAAGCGGCCGGTTCCGGCTCGAAAGAAGCCCTGGCCCGGGCGCGAGTGGCGGTGCATAGCATGAGTCTCGACGCCTTAAAGCAGGCCGCAGAACCGGTGTCGGCTTCACCCGATCCCGATGAGAAATGAAATAAAAACTCCCGGCGAGCTTGTTCCGGGCAAATCCCGAATCTAATCTCCACTCAAGAACACCAAAGACACCATGAAGATTAACCGAAGAGAATTTTTGGGACGATCGCTGGCCTTCGGGGCCGCCGCCGCCGCTTTGCCGTTCGAAGCCGGTTGCACCGAGACCGAGAATACGCCTATTCGCCGCGCCACCGATGTCATCGAACTCGGCCCCGCCAAAATCAAAGTGTCGCGAATGGGCGTCGGCACCGGCACTTACGGCGCGGGGCAAAGTTCCAATCAGCTTCGGGCCTTGGGCGTTGACGGCGTCGCCGATATGCTGAAAGGAGCTTATGACCGGGGAATTTTCTTTTGGGATACCGCCGATTCCTACGGCACCCACGAAGCGGTCAAGGCGGCCTTGAAGACACTCCCGCGCGAGAAGGTGACCATCCTGACGAAGACCGACGCTTGGACGGCCAAGAAAACCAAGGCGGACATTGATCGTTTTCTCCAGGAGCTGGGCACCGATTACATTGACATCCTCCTGCTCCACACCCGCATGAGACCCGACTGGGATGAGGCGGACAAAGGATCCATGGAGGTCATGGCCGAGGCCAAACAGAAGAAAATCCTCCGCTCGGTGGGGATCAGTTGTCACTCGGTCGAGGCGCTGAAAGTGGCCGCCAAAAATCCCTGGCTGGATATTTGCATGGCGCGGATCAATCCCGCCGGGGAACGCATGGACGATGAACCAGCGATCGTCCTGCCGGTCCTGAAGGAGTTGAGAGCCAGCGGCAAAGGGGTCATTGGCATCAAAATCCTGGGCGAAGGCAGCCTGGTCGAAGACCGTCACAACGAGGCTTTGCGCTACGCGCTCACCAAAGACGCCGTTCACTGCTTTTCCATCGGCTGCGAAAGTCTTGCGGAAGTGCGGGACAACATCTCGCGCATCAAGAAGCTGGCTGTGCCTGTTTAGGGAACGAAAGCAATTTCCTATGAAAAAACAAACTCTGCTGTTCGTGGTGTTCTCATTGTGCGCCGCCGGGCTGGGCCTCGCGCAGCAGCCCGAGCCGGTCAAAACCGAATCCGGTTTGGTGCAAGGCACCTCCGAATATGGGTTGGCGGTTTACCGGGGCATCCCGTTTGCCGCGCCGCCGGTCGGCGATCTCCGCTGGCGCGCTCCCCTGCCCGCCGCGAAATGGGACGGCGTGCGGCCCGCCGCCAAGTTCGCCCCCACCGCCATTCAAGGAGCGGGAAGCGGTCCCGGCATGAGCGAGGACTGCCTGTATCTGAATGGGTCCCGTCCTGAAATAGGTTGTCAGGCATGCAGACCAAAACCTGTAAGCGACGGGAAGAGATTCGGTATAGCGAAGCCTTCAAACTGGAAGTGGTTCGGGAAGTGGAAGCCGGGGGGCTTGCGTTTGACGCGGTTTCCCGGAAGTATGGCATCCAAGGTTCGACAACCGTGTCGAACTGGGTTCGGAAGCATGGCAATGGTAGTCGAGGAAAGGTGACGCGCGTGGAAAAACCTGATGAACTGAATGAGTTGAAGCGGCTTAAGACGCGTGTGCGGCAGTTGGAAAGCGCCTTGGCCGATGCGAATATCGATGCGGCCTTGGAGCGGGCGTATACGCGCCTGGCCTGCCAGCGCGCCGGGATCGCGGACGTGGCGGAGTTCAAAAAAAAAGCCGCTGGCCAGCCGGGCATG
>JADGRT010000419.1 GCA_017880715.1 Verrucomicrobiia bacterium
CTCGGGATTTTTGTGCGCGCGGGGAGAATCTCGTTCGAACCGCTCCTGCTGCAACGCGCGGAGTTCCTGGCGGAACCCGGCATCCTCCAGTACTTCGACCTTTCCGGCACGAGCCGCCGGCTGCGATTGCGTCCCGGATCCCTGGCCTTCACCTATTGCCAGGTTCCCGTTGTGTACCGGTTGGGCCCAGAGAAGGGGTGCACCGTGGCGTATGCCGATGGCAGCGAGGACGGCGCGTCCGAACTGAGTTTGGATGCCGCCACCAGTCGTTCGATTTTCGAACGCGCGGGGGTGGTCAGCCGCATCACCGTATCTTTGGGGTCAGCCCTTAAGAATTAAAGTTTCAGGGCCTCGGGTTGGCTCTGCAACTTGGGATCCACTTTGCGGGCTAATGTTGAATTAACCGTGACGCCCCAACGTCTGTTTCTCAGGCGCAAAAAACAACGAAGAAAAACTTCGCCTTTCATGATCAGCCCTATATCCTAAACCCCATGTCATTGCCAACCATCCCCCCGGGAGTCCGCGTTTTCGCGCGGCTCGAACCTCTGACAACCTCGCCCGCCCATGCGTCCGCCCTGAATCGCCGCAAATTTCTGAAGCGCACAGCCCTGGCCGGTGGCGCGCTCGCCCTGCCCTGCCTGATCCCCGCCTCGGCGCTGGGCCGCAACGGCATGGTGCCACCCAGCGAACGCATCGTGATGGGCGGCATGGGCATCGGCAGCCGCGGCTCGAGCGATCTGAACTGGATGCTGCCGGAAACCGACGTGCAATTCGTCGCCGTCTGCGACGCCAAGAAATCGTCGCGCCAAAATGTCAAACGAATCATCGATGCCAAGTACGGCAACCAGGACTGCGCCACCTACAGCGACATGCGCGAGTTCCTGGCAACCCGCACCGACATTGACGGGCTGCTGATTGCCACGGGCGATCGCTGGCATGCGATGGCGGCGAGCATGGCGATGCGGTCGGGCAAAGACGTCTATTCGGAGAAACCGTCTTCGATGACCATTGCGGAAGGTCAAATGGTGGTGGAAACCGCCAAGCGGTATGGCCGAATCTATCAAACCGGCACCCAACGGCTCAGCGAATTTGGCTTTACCCACGCCAACGAGCTGCTGCGGCTCGGTCGGTTGGGCAAGGTGCACACCGTGCGCGCCCACATCGCCCCCTGGGATGCCGCCGAAATGCGCCATGACTGGTTGCCGGCGCAACCCCTGCCTCCCAAGGAGGAAGTGGATTGGGACCAATGGCTCGGCCCGTGTCCCTGGCGCCCCTATAACTCCACTTACATCAGTGGCGGCTGGCGCGGACATTACGATTTCCATACCAGTTGCATCGGCGAATGGGGCGCCCACACGTTCGCCCAGTGCCAGGTGGCCATCGGTGCAGCGGATACCTCGGCCATCGAATACGAGTATGTCAACAACAAGACCGGCGACGGCATGGTCACGCGCTTTGCCAACGGCATCCAGATGATCCTCCAACTCGAAGGCTGGCACGGTTCGTGTGGTGTCCGCTACGAAGGCACGGAAGGTTGGGTCTCCGTGGCGGATGGCTACTCCCGGCCCGATGTTTCCTCGCCCAGCCTGCTGGCGGATTTCTCTCAATTGGCTTATGACTACATGGCCCGCACCCAGCGCCCCATGAGCCACGTCCGCAATTTCTTCGATTGCATCAAGTCACGCCAGCTCACCGTGGCCAACCCGGTGATGATGCACCGTTCCATGACAACCGTGCATGCCGCCAATATCTGCATGTGGCTCAAACGAAACATGAAGTACGACCCGGTGAAAGAGGAGTTTGTTAATGACGCCGAGGCCAACCGACTGCGGTCGCGCGCCCAACGCGAGCCGTGGATTTTTTAAACCCCATGCGGGGACAGGCCTTCAAATGCCACTAGCTTTTCAACTTCGTCATCCCGGAGGGATGGCTGAGAATAGCCCAGCGTTTCAACGCTGGGTGCGGACGGATCAACGGTTGAGTCCCGAAGGGACGGCTGAGGGTGGGGTTCTCAACCGTCCCTTCGGGACTTGGCACGCCCTGGCCACGGTCCCAGCGTTGAAACGCTGGGCTATTCTCGTTCGTCCCTTCGGGACAAAAACACGGCCTCCGTCCGGCACCTGCAGCTCAATTCCTAGTCCTGCTCTCATGAAAACGAATCCAAGTTACGATCCATTTAACGCACAAGTGAGTTTATCCATGATCAAGCCCCAATTGAACCTTGTGTTGGCCGCCATCTTCTTTTTGACCGCCAACCTGTCCTCCTTCGCTCAAGACACCGCATCTGGCATAAAGCCAACCGAAGCCAAACTCATCGCCGTCCTTAAATCGGACGCGCCGCAAAAAGAGAAGGCCGATGCCTGCCGGGAACTGGCGCGCATCGGCACCAAGGACGCCGTGGCCCCGCTGGCAGCGTTGTTAGGCGACGAAATGCTTGGCCACATGGCCCGCTACGGATTGGAAACCATCCCCGATCCGAGCGTCGATATCGCTCTGCGCGACGCCCTCGGCAAACTGACCGGCAAACCGCTGGTCGGCGTGATCGGCTCGCTCGGCGTGCGGCGCGATGCCAAGGCGGTCAAACCGCTGGCGGGTTTCCTGCAAGCTTCCGATGCCGAGGTTCTGTCGGCGGCCGCGCGAGCCATGGGTAAAATAGGCACTGCTGATGCCGCCAAAGCACTGCGCGACGCCTTGCCCAAGACGGCGGCTCAAAATCAGACCGCGATCTGTGAAGGCTTATTCCGGTGTGCGGAAGCGCTGGCCAAAAGCCAACCCAAGGAAGCCCTCGCGATTTACACCCAATTGAACAGCCTTCCCGGATTACCCCACCAGATTCGCACCGGCGCCATGCGGGGCGCCATCCTGGCGAACGGAAAACCTGATTTGAAATTGTTGAAGCTGCAGTTAGCCGGCGATGACTACCTCCTATTTGCCACGGCGGTGCGCACCACGCAGGAAATCCCGGGCAAGGAAGCCACGGAAGCCTTGGTTTCCCAGTTAAACCAACCGGCGGCGGCCGACCGTCAAATCCTGGTCATCCAAATGCTCGGACGCCGCGCCGATGCCGCCGCGCTGCCGGCTTTGTTCCCGATGACAAAAACCGGAGCCAAACCCGTTCGTCTGGCCG
>JADGRT010000420.1 GCA_017880715.1 Verrucomicrobiia bacterium
CATCGCTGCGCGCTGCATTTGGCCGGGCTAAACGTCCCGACCACGCATCGTTGCCGCCGGGAGCCACGTGCAGATCCAGGGCTGGCAATGATGCACCGGTTAACACCAGGAGCCCCGCTAAGATCGCCAGTCGAGGCTGATTCGGAATTTGTGTCTTCATAATTATTTTGGGGCTAGGCACTTGACGCTTGTTTGAGCCGTTTCTTCCCATGAACCAGGTAGGGCGGAGCTGCTGCTCCACCCTGATATTTGTGCGGCGCGGCAGCGCCGCCCTACCCACCAACTTATTTTGTTCCTCCCAGCGCGAACAGTTGCGAGGCGGTGCGCAAGTACATAACCCCGTTGGCCACGGCGGGAGTGGAAAAACTCGGCTCTCCCAGCGGGACATTCGCCAACAGCGCATATTTCTCAGTCGCCGCCACGACGTACACCACTCCGGTTTTGGAGATGCAATAAAGACGGCCGTCCACCCACACGGGCGAGCCAAAAAAACTGTCCGGCACTTTTTCCTGCCAAACCCGTTCGCCCGTCGCGGCGCGCAGACACGAGACCAGCCCGTTGTCACCCCAGAGGAAAAGCAAACCGTCTTTGGCCAGAGGTGTGGGCACATACGGAATGGATGTTTTCATTTCATAGACCAATTGGGGCGGTTGCGTGGCCGATCCTGGCCGGACCGCCACCAACCGTTTGCCCGTGCCGCCTTCGCCGCAGGTGCCGACGATCAATCCCGCCGCCACCACGGGCGATCCCACCACGCGCAGCGGAAACGCGTTCGTCAGCTCCCAATTAACCTTGCCGGTCCGGGGATTCAGACCCGTCACGCCATGGCTGGTGCTGGTGAAGATCAACTCTTCCATCCCGCCCTCGCGTGCCAGCACACCCGGGGTGGAATAGGCCGCCCGATCCGCACGACGTTCCGTTTGCCAGCGGGTTTCACCGGTTTTGGCATCGACAGCCAGGAGAAAACTTCCGCCATCCTGGTCGTTGCCCACCACCACCAGGTCGCCATAAACCACCGGCGATGTCCCGCTGCCGTGCTGGCTGGCGAATGGTCCCAGAGTGCGTTTCCAGATTTCCTTCCCGCTATGATCGAGCGCCATCAGGATAGCTTCATCCGGTGTGGTCCAATAGACATAAACCCGCTGGTCATCCGCCGTGGGGGTGGAGGTGCCATAGCTGTTATCGCGATTTTGTTTGTACGTTTTCGATTCATAATCGCGCTGCCAAACCACGCGCCCATCGGCGGCGCCGACACAAACGATATGGCGTTTGGCGGTGGCATCGTCGCCGGAGGTGATAAAGATCTTTTCGCCCCATACGACCGGCGAGGAATAGCCTTTCCCGGGAAGGGCAGCCTTCCATCGGTAATCCCGGTCGGTCCAGGTAATGGGCAGGGTGGCGCCAGAGCTGATGCCAGCGCCGGCGGGGCCGCGGAACCGGCTCCATTCCCCGGGATTCTCGGCGGCCATCGCTCCGCCAGCGAATCGTAAAAACAGGCCCAGCCAGCCGCAAAGAAAGGCGGTCGCCAAGACGCTGGATGTGAAACCCGAACGGTCGGTGTAATATTTTGAGCGATTCATGATTGAGTTGTCATTAAGACAGGATCGACGCATTCGATAAAGCAAATATTCCGAAGGCGCACCGGCGCAAGTCATGTCTTGAAGATGTCCACCGCGAATGGATTGTCCGAGCTAATCGGCTCAACCTCTACGCCATAGGCATCGCGGAAGGCCCGGCCCGAGACCCGACGAGGGGACCATTTGACTTGAAATGCCCGCAGGCCGCTCCCCTGCTTCACGACCAGGTCCACCTCCGACTGCGCCCGCGTGCGCCAAAAGAAAAGCTCCGCCGGTGAGCCGAGCAGGGCGTTGCGCTTGGCCGCCTCGGCGATGACCCAGTTCTCCCACAACGCGCCAATGTCGGGCCGGAATTCATCGGTCGAGAAGGCGTTGAGCAAGGCGTTGCGGATGCCCGTATCCCAGAAAAACACCTTTTGGCTCTTGGCGATTTCCTTGCGGGGATTGGTGCTGAACGACGGCAACCGGAAAATGACAAAGGTCTGTTCCAGCAGATCCAGGTAGCGATCCACCGTCGGTCGCGCCATCTGAAGCTGGGTGGCCAGTTCGTTCACCGACACCTCGGAGCCGGCCTGATGGGCCAGCAACAACAGCAGCCGCTTGATGAGGTCCGGCGTCTTGACCAGGCCGGTCTGGAGCACGTCTTTCCAGAGGTAGTCGGAACTCAGTTCGCGCAGCAGTTGCGCCGGGTGGTCGCTCGTCACGACTTCGGGATAGCTGCCGAAATTCAGCCGCTGCATCAGGAAGGCCCGCAGTTGCGGCGCGAAGTGCTGACGCAAGTGGCCGGGCGCGGCGTCTGAAGTCGCCCAAACCTGGGTGCCCAGCGTCTCGGAAAACAACAGCGGCGGCAGCACCAGCTTGCGGTTGCGACCGGTCAGGCTCTCCGCCGCTTGGTCGAGCAGATCCAGCGAGGAGGAGCCGAGCAAGAGGAACTTCGCGGGCAGCCGCGCATCGTGCCAGCCCTTGATGATCCGGGATGCCTCGGGCAGACGCTGCGCCTCATCGATCACCAGCACCGACGGGTTGCCGAGGGAGCGCAGACCATCACTGGGCGCCAATGCGGCGGCCGCCCGGAAACGCGCCTTGTCCACCTCGACATCGAAGTTGAGGAAGACCGCGCCCTGCCCCTCCAAGACGCGCTCAACCAAGGTCGTCTTGCCGACTTGACGGGCACCGAGGATGACGCCGACCTTCTCACCGGCAAGGATGTCCTTAAGCGGCTGCTCTGCAGATCGTTTGAGATACATGCAGCGCAGAATAACCTGTTATTTTGCATACTACAAGAACCATAATCGACGACTGTGATGTCCTACCGACAGCTAGGACCAGGGTTGTGGGCTGGATGGCTATTCAGCCCTTTTCCTTCTTCAACGCCTGGAAGCCTTCCGGAAATTTCACATCCCACATCGACAACCAAAGAAACGATTTCAACACCTTGCGGGCGTATGGATCGTTGCATAAGTTCCCGCATTTCGGAGGGGCGAGCTCCGGGAGCCCCACTTCAATTTTCCCAGTAAAATCAGGGCCTCGTTTAATTCAGCCC
>JADGRT010000421.1 GCA_017880715.1 Verrucomicrobiia bacterium
TCTTCCTGGAGCGGCATCCGAAGCTGGCCCCGGTCAACACCTTTACCGACGGCATCTTTCTGGCCGGCTGCTGTCAGGGACCGAAGGATATTCCCGATTCCGTGGCGCAGGCGGGCGCGGCCGCCGCTGAGGCGTTTTCACTCATCGACAAAGGCGTGATCGAGCAGGAGCCCAACACAGCGTACGTCGTGGAAACCGATTGTTCCGGCTGTAAATCCTGCATCCCGCTCTGTCCCTACACCGCCATTGCCTTTCTGGAAGACAAGAAAAAGGCCAATATCAACGAGGCGCTCTGCAAGGGTTGCGGCACCTGCGTGGCGTCCTGCCCGTCGGGTTCAATCAAACAAAACCTGTTCGAAGACGAGCAGATCTACAGCGAGATCGACGGCCTGCTGGCGCTGAGCTAACAGCCCGAAATCTGAAACCCGGATTTGATGGAAGCGAACCGGCTGTCTTGAGATGGAAAGAATTTCGCTGAAGTGGTTGTCTGGATTCAGCCTCGGCTTGACCCGGGGAAAGGAACCTGCGACAGATAGGGGCATGCAAACTAAGTCCCTGTCGATCCTGGCTGTTTTGGTGGCCGTCGCCCTGACGGTTGCCGCCAAAGATAATGTGCTGCATTCCTTCAAGAAGATCACCCTGAGCCGTGACTTTTATGCCGAAGGCGCCTATTTTGGCGACTTCAATCACGATGGTAAACTCGATGTCGTAGCCGGACCCTTTTGGTTCCAGGGACCCGACTTTCAAAAAAAGTACGAATATCGTCCGGCCAAAACCTTCGACCCGGGAGGTTACTCCGACAATTTCCTGACGTTCGCCTACGATTTTAATGGCGATGGCTGGACGGATATCCTGGTTCTCGACACTCCCAGCGCCCCGGCCTACTGGTATGAAAACCCCCAGGGCAAGGAAGGGCATTGGGTCAAGCACCTGGCTTTCTCCGCCGTCGATAACGAATCGCCCAGCTTTGGCGACTTGAACGATGACGGCAAGCCGGAGTTGGTTTTCAACACCGGCGGTTATCTGGGCTACGCGATGCCGGATTGGGATCATCCCAATGAACCGTGGAAGTTCCATCCGATTTCACCCAAGGGCACCTGGCACAAGTACACTCACGGAATCGGCTTTGGCGACGTCAACGGCGATGGCCGCACCGACTTTCTGGAAATCGGCGGATGGTGGGAAAGGCCGGCCTCGCTGGCTGGCGATCCGGTTTGGAAATTGCATCCGGCCAAGTTTGGCGACGGGGCCGCGCAGATGTTTGCCTATGATTTCAACGGCGATGGCAAGGCGGACATTCTGACCTGCCTCCACCCGCATCAGTACGGCCTGGCGTGGTTCGAGCAGATTAGCGAGAACGGCCAGATCGCCTTTCGCGAACACGATTTCATGGGGAAGAAGAACGAGGACAATCCCTACGGCGTCAAGATGACGCAGATGCACGCCTTTGCGTTGGTGGACATGGATGGCGATGGTATCAAGGATTTCGTGACGGGCAAGCGGTGGTGGGCGCACAAACCGCCCACCGATCCGGAATCGGATGCGCCGGCGGCATTGTACTGGTTCCGGACGGTTCGCGATGGCAAGGGCGGCGTCGATTTCGTGCCGTATTTGATCGACGACGATTCCGGCGTTGGCACTCAGGTCGTGGCCCAAGATTTGAACGGAGACGGTTTGCCGGATGTGATGGTTGCCAATAAAAAAGGAATGTTCATCTTCATGCACCAAACCAAAACGGTCACTCAGGATGAATGGGAAAAGGCGCAACCGAAACGGATCAAACAGTAGCCTTCCGGACTCCCAATCCCGCGCCTCACAGCAGCCCCCTCAAGGAAATCCTCTGAGCCTGGATGCCACCTCAGCGGACAACTTAATGTTTCAGGTGGGACATATGCTTGTCCACATGGGGCAAAACGGTTTCAACCATATTCCATGGAGTCGGATGCCTGAGCCTAGCTTAACAAATCCTGGATTTCCTCCCAGGTCAGCGCGCCGGCGAACGCTTCTTCCCCGTCCAGGAGGGAGCGGCTGATTTCCCGTTTTTTGGTTTGCAGGTTGACGATTTTTTCTTCGATCGTGCCGCGGGTGATCAGCTTGTAGCTGGTGACCACGCGAGTTTGGCCGAGGCGATGGGCGCGGTCGGTGGCTTGGTCCTCGACGGCCGGATTCCACCACGGATCGAAATGGATGACCGTATCGGCCGCTGCCAAGTTCAGGCCCAGGCCGCCGGCTTTCAGGCTGATCAGGAAAACCGGAATGTTCGCACTTTTTTGGAACCGATCCACCACTTCGCCGCGGTTGGTCGTGCCGCCGTCCAGGTAGCAAAACTCGATGCCATCGGTCGTCAGTTGTTCGCGGAGCAGGGCGAGCTGGCTGGTGAACTGGCTGAACACCAGCACGCGGTGGCCGCCATCGAGCACTTCATCCAGTAGTTCGCCGAACAGTTCCAGCTTGCCGGAAACCTGGTCGGGATCGAGGTTTTCGAGTTTCAGCAGACGAAGATCGCAGCAAACTTGTCGCAAGCGTAGCAAGGCGTTGAAGATGACCATGCGGCTTTTGGCCAGGCCTTGGGCGTTCACGGTCTGAAACAGCTCGCGCCGGCTGGCTTCGAGGATTTCACGATAGACGGTGGCTTGTTGTTCGGTCAAATCGCAGTAGGAAATCTGTTCGATTTTTTCGGGGAGATCGGGCGCCACCTCGCGCTTGAGGCGTCGCAGCATGAAGGGCCGGATGCGGCGGGCCAGTCGCATTTGCACCGCCGCATCGCGTTCGCGGCTGATGGGAATTTCGTAGCGATCGCGGAAATCCGAGGCGGACCCCAAATAACCGGGCATGAGAAAATCGCAGATCGACCAGAGATCGAGCACGGAATTTTCGAGGGGCGTGCCGGTGAGGACGAAGCGATGCGGCGCCCGGATGCTTTTCACGGCCAGGGCATTTTGGGACTGGCGGTTTTTGATGTGCTGGGCTTCATCGAGCACGAGCGTGTCGAATTCCAAACCGCGATAGCGCTCGGCATCGCGCCGCACGAGGGCGTAGCTGGTGACGATCAAGTCGTGTTCCGGGATCTGTCGGAAGAGACTGTGGCGGTCGGGACCGTGGAGGGCGA
>JADGRT010000422.1 GCA_017880715.1 Verrucomicrobiia bacterium
AACCTCAAACGCCTCTACCTCTCCTGTGGCGAAGGCTTCATTGATGTCATCGACCAGCGCGGCGCCGACTCCTATCAGTTGTGCGAGCGGATTCCGACTCGAGCGGGGGCGAGGACGGCCTTCTTTTCCAAAGACCTGAACCAGTTCTATCTCGCCGTGCCACAACGCGGAAACCAACCAGCGGAGCTGCGAGTCTTCCAGACGCAAAACTGATTCGCCAGCGTTTGGAAAAATTATCGGTCATTTTCTATTTCTGACACTGTGGACAGTAAAACGTGCTGCGCGCCGCTTGCACCAGGCGCCGAATGGAGGTTCCACAAACCGGACACGGCTGCCCTTGGCGATCATATACCTGCAGCCGCTCGGTGTAATAATCGGGGGTTTCGGCCGTTCGGCCAAAATAGAACCAACCGTCCTTGGTCCCCTCGCCCGCCCAGTCCAACGGAATGGTGCTGCCTCCGGCGATGGCATCCTGCAATACCGCACGCGTCGCCGCTCCCACCCTTTGCACCTGGGCCAGCGTCAGTCGGTTCGCGGCCACCCGGGGCGAAATCCCCGCCCGAAACAAGATTTCGCTGGCATAAATATTGCCCACGCCCGCCACCAACGATTGGTCCAGCAGCTTCACTTTGATGGCCTGCGACGATCGCTTCAGCGCCGCGGCCAGATAAGCCGTCGTAAATTCCGGCCCCAACGGTTCCGGCCCCAGGCGCGCCAGGGACCGGTCATCGAAAGTCAGCCGGCCGAAATAGCGCGTGTCTTCGAACACAAAATTCCGGCGCCCCAGGTTGAAAACCACCACCGCGTGTTTGGGCAGCTTGGCGCCGGCCGCCTGCAGATACATGCGGCCGGTCATGCCCAAATGCCCCACCAACCTTCCGCGATCGCCCGCCCGGACCGTCTTCAACTTGAACAACAGGAATTTGCCGCGCCGCTCGAGTTTTTGAAAGGTGGCCCCTTGGAGCCGGCGCTTAAAATCGCGGACGGGCGTTTTCCCCAGCACCTTGGCTCGGCGCACGGTAACGTGGCGAACGGTCCGGCCCTTTAACAGCGGTTCCAGATGCCGCCGCAGGATTTCGACCTCGGGCAATTCAGGCATACGGTAATTCCCGAATCACTCGGCCCGCATCCGGCTGGCCAATAACCGCCGCAACTGCTCCCGATTCGCCGCGTCGTAATAGTCCACCGGGTTGTAATCGTCGGTCAGGATTTGTCCGTGCTCGGCCTGAAAATTCACCTGGCTTTGGTAGGCGGCGGTCACCAGTCCGCGACAGAACGGATGCACGTCATCCAGATCGGGGGGGGGATGCAAGATGAGTTCGGGTTGGTCTGATGCGACAAAAAACACATTGCCGTTGCCGGTGGCATGCGCGCGCAGGCTGGCGAACACGCTGTGCAGAGTTCGTTCCAGGGAGGCGCAGAAAAAATCGCGCCCGGGGATTTGTTCGCCGAAGCTGTTAATTACCAGCACGCCGCCGGGCTTGAGCACGCGCCGGATGGCGCTGAACGCTTCGCGGGTCATGAGATGCGACGGCGAGGAGTCCCCTAGGAAGGCGTCGAGAATGACGGCGTCGTACTTTTTGGGGGTGCGATTCAAAAAATGGCGTCCGTCCCCAATCGTCAGGTTGAGCCGGTCCGGCTGCAGATCGAAGTAGCGCACCGCCAGCGGCACCACCGCCGGGTTGATTTCCACCACGTCCACGCGCGCGCCTTCCCGCGCGAATTGCATCGGCACAATCCCCACGCCCATGCCAATGCACAGGATGTCCGGAACCGCCGCGGCCTGGCTGTTGGTGGCCCACCCCAGTCCATAGGAGCGCGCCAGCCCGTGCAACATGTAGGTGAACAACGAGACGCTTTTCTTGAGGACCGGATCGTAGGTGTTTTGGGTTAAAAAATCATTGAGATAAAACAGCCGGTCCATGTCCTCGTCTTTCATCACCTGCAGCAGGCCGAAGGGCGAGTTATGCCGCTGAAGTTCTTCCAGGTGGGCATAACGTGCGAATTTTTCGTTGCGAATCCCCCCGATGCCCAGCGCCAATCCCAGCAACGATCCCACCGCCACCGCCGTAAGCACGGAGGATTTCCGGCCCCAAACCCCAAAGTAAACCGCCACCAATAACATCAACGCCGCCGCCGTCCCTACCATGGTTACCGAATTGGGCATCAGCGGCACAAACAGGTATCCGATCAATCCCGTCCCAACCACGCTGCCCAGGGTGCTGATCGCCGAAAGCCGCCCTACCTGTCCCCCCACCCCAGCGACGGACGAGGTCAGGATGCGCACCAGAAACGGCCCCGTGATGGCCAGCAAAGTCAGCGGGATAAAGAACAGAACCGCCGCGGCGAAAATGGATCCGACGGCCAGGCGCCACTCCAGACAGCGATACGCGACGGCGGCGCAGATGGGCACGGTGAAACACAAATACATCGCCGCCACCAGCAGGCAGGCATACAGGCGGCCCGGGCGAGGCGAACGGTCCACGAGCCACCCGCCCAGGTAGTAACCGCTGGCCAGCGATACCAGCGTGACGCCGATCTGCGCCGTCCAGACGAAATGCGACGTGCCGAAATAGGGCGATAGCATTTTGGCGCCGAGAATTTCGACGATCATGACGGCGGCGCCCGCCACGGCGGCCGTAACGTAAAGAAACCAGCGCGGCGTCGCTCCAGCCGAAGCCTGGGTCGATGAAATGAATTGATTGCGCACGAGGTGGTTGTAGCGGTTGAGGCGAGTCGGCGCAAACTTTCGTTTGCCCATTCGTTTGGAATTCCCTCGTCCGCCGACAGGATTGATGCAAGAACCGCCGCAAACCGGGGCGGTGACCGCTCGTCCCCGTGATTTCCGTTTTGCCAGGAAGAACGCGGGGACAGCACGTCCAATGCCGCTAGGATTTCAATGCCGTCATCCTGGAGGGATGGCTGAAAATAGCCCGGCGTTTCAACGCTGGGACCGGGGTCCGGGTGTGCCAAGTCCCGCAGGGACGGCTGAGAATCGCCAGCTCAGCCGTCCCTTCGGGACTCAACCGTCGATCCGTCCGCACCCGGCGTTGAAACACCGGGCTATTTTCAAGAGTCCCTCCGGGACAAAAACACGGCCTCC
>JADGRT010000056.1 GCA_017880715.1 Verrucomicrobiia bacterium
GCAAACAAAATATGTCCTAAAACCATCACGCCGTCGATCCAGGAATGCCAACGCGCCCTTGCCATGGCCATAATTCAATATCCTCTCCCATATTGCAATTTGCACGCTCAAAACTCAGCCGGCCTTAAAAATTTGTACCCGCAAACGCCAACAAATGGCCCCAAATAGCCACAAAAGCCGCATTGCTACGTTTTTGAAAAATATTCACAAGTCCTTAATCCAAAACGAACTAACTCCTAATAACGGATCTTTAGGCGCGGGATCAGGAGTTCTGAGGCTGCCGCAATCCTTCGTCCTCGTCGTCGTCCCTCGTCCTCGTCCTCGATTCAGGGTTTTTTTTCGAGGACGAAGGACGATCTTGTCCATAGGCGCTCCGAACAACCTGAGCTGCACCCGCTTGCACCCGCGCAGACTCCAGGCGCAGACTCTAGTTGCCTTTGACCGCCGGCGGGTTATCCTGAGGCCGTTGCTGCGCCAGGCGCCGGCCGCCGGTTCCGAATCGGGAAAGGCCGAAGTGGCGCGACAACCGGCTAAAACGAATCTGCAGTCCCGGAATTGAACTATGAGCGATGCCCCGCTGAGTGCCAGCGAATTGAGTGAACTAACCAAAGGCTTGAACCGCCTGGCGCGCAACCTTTGGTGGTCTTGGAACCATGAAGCCCAGGAGGTTTTCAACGAGCTGTCGCCGCGTGCCTGGCAGAATCTCTATCACAACGCCGTCGCTATCCTGCACGAGGTTTCCGACTACGAATTGCAGGTGCGTTTGCAGGATCCGGATTTTGCCCGGCGCGTGCGCCAGGCGCTCCAGAAGTTTGACGCTTATCTGCAGGAACCCAAAACTTGGGGCCGGGAGCATACGCCCGCCTTGCTGGAGAAGCCCGTCGCCTATTTCTCCGCCGAGTTCGGGTTTCACGAATCGCTGCCCATTGCGGCGGGCGGCCTGGGAGTGCTGGCCGGCGACCACATGAAATCGGCCAGCGATCTCGGCTTGGGGCTGGTCGGCATCACGCTCTTTTACCGGGAGGGCTATTTCCAGCAGGCGATCAATGCGGACAACTGGCAAACCGAGTATTATTCATTGCTCAATCCGAGAAACCTTGCCATGGAGCAGGTGTTTGACGCGCGGAATGAACCGCTGATGGGCAGTGTGGAGATTGCCACCAGCCAGGTCTTTTTCCAGGTGTGGCGGGTCAATGTCGGACGCTGCGCGGTCTATTTGCTGGACACCAACGTGGCGCCAAACGAGACGCAGTATCGGGATCTCACCCGGCGGGTGTACGGCGGCGACCGCACCACGCGGATCATGCAGGAGATCCTGCTGGGCATCGGCGGGGTGCGCATGCTGCGGGCGCTGGGCATCCGGCCTTCGGTTTATCACATGAACGAAGGGCATTCGACCTTTCTGACACTCGAGTTGATCCGGGAACAGCTCGCGGCCGGCAAATCTTTTGCCGGCGCCCTGGCTTATGCCAAAGCCCATTGCGTATTCACCACCCACACCCCGGTGGAGGCGGGACACGATCGCTTCGACGAAAGCCTGCTGCTTTACACGCTCGGGAATTTTTTCAAGGACATGCGCGTGCCGACGGCGGAATTGCTGGCCCTGGGACGGGTGAAACCGGACGACAAAAACGAACCCTTCTGCATGACCGTTCTGGCTTTGAAGGCCTCCCGCTCGGCCAACGCGGTCAGCGAGTTGCACGGCCAGGTCAGCCGTCGCATGTGGCATCCCCTTTTTCCTGAAAAAACCGAGGATCAGGTGCCGATCGGGCACATTACCAACGGGGTGCATATTCTTGGCTGGATGAAAGGGCCGATGCGCCGGTTCTTCATGCGCAAGGCGGGGCCCGCGTGGGAACAGGAAATCAATGCGCCGGCGTTCTGGGAGCGGATGGCCGATCCGGGTTTTGCTTCCGACGAGGAAATCTGGGCGCTACGCTACAATCTGCGCCGCGAGATGATTGAATTTGCCCGCCGCCGTCTGCTCATCCAGGGGCACCGGCTCGAGCAGAGCGATTTCATCGTCTATGACCGGCTGCTCAACATGGACGCCCTGACGATTGGTTTTGCCCGGCGGTTTGCCACGTACAAGCGCGCGCCGCTGGTGTTCCAGCAGTTCGAGGAGATTGTCAAGCTGACCCAGGATCCTTCGCGGCCGATTCAGTTCGTGTTCGCGGGCAAGGCCCACCCGCGCGACGATGAAGGGAAAAAATTTATTCAGCATATCATCCATCTGAGCAAGTATTCCGAATTGCAGGGACACCTCATCTTCCTCGAGAATTACGACATTCATGTCGCCCGGCAGATGGTTTCGGGCTGCGATGTCTGGCTGAATACCCCGCGCCGCCCGCTCGAAGCCTCGGGCACCAGCGGACAGAAGGTCAGCCTTTACGGCGGTCTGAACTTGAGCATCCTGGACGGCTGGTGGCGGGAAGGCTACGATGGCACGAACGGTTTTGCCATTGGCGGCGATTCGCATCCCAACTCGATCGCCGAGCAGGACCGGCGCGACAGCGAGAACCTGTTCAAGGTGCTGACCCAGGAAGTGATCCCCTGCTTCTATGAGCGCGATGACACGGGCATTCCGCGCCAGTGGATTGCCCGGATGCGGCGCGCCATGGTTACGCTGGTGCCCAAGTTCAACACCAACCGCATGGTGCAGGACTACGCGAAAAAGTATTACCTGGCGTGACATGACCGCCGATGCCAAGTCTTCTGCCGTCGCAAAAACGCCGCCGCGTCGGCCGGACATCAAATCCCTGACCCGCGATGAGTTGCTGGCGCAATTCAAGGTCTGGGAGGCTCCTCAATATCGGGTGGACCAACTGCTGGCCTGGTTGTATGACCGGCGCGCCACCGGTTGGGAGTCCATGTCGAACCTGCCCAAACCGCTGCGCGAACTGCTGGCACAAACCTATGGCCTGGGCGCGCTGGCCTTGGTGACCCAGCAGGGAGCCGGCGATCGGACTAAGAAATTCCTCTGGCGGCTCGAGGATGGCCATCTGATTGAAACCGTCCTGATCCCCGCCAACCCGGCTTTGTACGGCGATCCCAGCGATCGGCATACCCTGTGTGTATCCACGCAGGTCGGCTGCGCTTATGGCTGCCAGTTTTGCGCCAGCGGTCTGCAGGGCTGGAAACGGAATCTGCGCCCCGAGGAAATCGTTGAGCAGGTGCTGGCGGTGGAGCGCTGGCAGGGCAGCCGGACGGCCGCGCCAGCGAATGAAGAGTCCGGAGACCCGCGCCAGGCCGGTAGCGCAGACTTCCCGTCTGCGGGATCGCGGATTTCCAATCCGCCGACGCCGGGAGGTGCGGACCGGTTGATCGATAATTTGGTCATCATGGGCATGGGCGAACCGCTGGCCAATTACGAGGCGCTGATGAAGGCGTTGCGGATTCTGAACGCCTCCTGGGGCGGGAAAATCGGCGCGCGAAAAATCACCCTTTCCACCAGCGGCCTGGCGCCGCAAATTCGTCGTTTGGCCGAAGAACCCGAGCAGTTCCGGCTCGCCCTTTCGTTGCATGGCGCCAACGACTGGGTGCGCAACCGTCTCATGCCCGTTAACCGGAAATATCCGCTGGCTGAGTTGATGGCCGCCCTGGAGTATTATCGGGAGAAGAAAGGCCGGATGATAACTCTGGAGTTCATCCTCATCGCCGGGGTGAACGATGCTCTGGAACAGGCTAGACTTTTGGCGGTCATCGCCCGGAAACTGCACGCCCGAGTGAACTTGATTCCGTACAATCAGGTCGAAGATTTCTCCTGGGAGCGGCCGACGGAAGCAAAGCAGGAAGCCTTTCTCAAGGTGTTGTTGGACCGCCAGGTGATGGCCACGCTTAGGCGGGAAAAGGGGGGCGACATCGACGCGGCTTGCGGACAATTGCGCCTCAAAACCGAGCGAGCCCGGAAAGTCACGCCCCACGTTTCGGAGGGCGGAACTCCGCGACGCCCTGACTAGACGGATGGTCGTGGGACTGGAGGTGGCGCAGGAGAGGAAAGAAAAGATGGGGGCTCCTGGAACTCGCCCCTCCGATTCGCCCCGCAGAAAGCGTTGACGTTTCGGAGGGCGAAGCTCCGCGACGCCCTGACTAATCGGATGTCGGACGGTCGTGGGACTGGAGGTGGCGCAGGAGAGGAAAGAGAAGATGGGGGCTCCTGGAACTCGCCCCTCCGACTTGCCCCTCCGGGGGCCGCGTCCTACCGGGTGGGTGGATGCAGAAAACCGCGGCGGGAGGCGATTTCCGTGATTTGGGCGCGCAGTTGCCTGGCCGTTTCCTTGCGATCCATGCCGGCGGGCTGAGGCGTTCCGTATTCCACCCGGGCGTGGATGTCACAGTGGGACATGAGACGGAGAAAATGCGGTAAGAAACTCATATCGCGCCAGTAGCAGACGTCCTCTTCGACCGAGCCTTCCCGCACTTCGTATCCCACCCAGGCAGCCGTAATCGGCCACTGGAGTTCGGCGGCCGGCGCCAGCAAGGACGCATGAAAGGGAAGCACCTCGTGTCCGTTCGTGCTCGTGCCTTCGGGGAACAGCACCACGACTTGGCCGCTGCCAACCACCGTTTCGAGGGCGTCACCCACGCGGCGCACGTCCGATTTTTTTCCCCGGGTGATGTACACGGTTCCGGCGCACTGCGTCAACCAACCGATCAGGGGCCAGCGTCGAACCTCGGTTTTAGCGATGAATACGGCGGGTTGTTGCGAAGCCAACACCAGTACGTCCAGATAGCCGACATGGTTGGATACCAAAAGGCCCCGGTCTGGAGGCGTGCCCGTACAGGAAACCTGGATGTGCAACAAACGAAGCGTCCAGCGCGACCAGTATTGCAGCCACAAAGCCCGAATGGAGTAATCGCGATGCCGGCCTGGCAGCCGGATGCGGACGAGATAATCGATGGCAGCGGCGATAGTGATGCCGCCGAAAGCCAAGCCATGGCCTAGGATGCGAAAGGGATGCCGCAACATCGGAGGCTTTTGCATAGCCGCCTTAGCTCAGGTAGCGGCGAACGACCTGCGGTGACGCCGAATGCAGATCCATCAGCGTCAGGAAATCGATGGTCTTAAATTCGCGGTCGATGGCGGGCGGTCCGGCGATCTTGGCGCCCAAGGAGAGGTAAGCGGCCAGGAGTTTGGGCATTTTGGGCGCGCGTTCCAGCGGTTGATCGAGGGGGCAGGCGCAGGAGGGCAGGGGGGTCGTGCGAAATTCCGGGTCAGCCAAATGCCGTTTTTGCAACTCCAGGTACGCCGCGGCTCCGACGCGCGGATCCTGCGAGGTGAGAGAACTGCAGCCGATCAGATAACGGGCGGCATGGGCGTTGACATAGTCGGAAATGCCCTTCCAAAGCATGCCGACCACGAGCAGGTTGCGGTGGTCTTTATGGACGCAAGCCCGGCCCAGCTCGACCATCAGATGGCGGCGGGATTCGTACGGCGACAGGTCGAATTCCTGGGCGCTATAGTACCCCAGATGCTTCGCTGCCTGTGGGCCGGTCTGCAGTCGATAGGTTCCCACGATGCTCTGGATGCGCAGATCTTCGACGAGCAGATGATCGCAGACGGCGTCGAACGGATCGGCATCCAGGCCGGTGACGAAGGAGGACTGCAATCCTTCTTGGAGTTCCAGGTTGAACACTTCGAAGCGCAGCTTTTGAGCCGTTCGCACTTCCGCCTCGCTACTGGCCAAACGAACCTTGTAAGTGCGCAGCAATTCGCTCCGCGGCTGGACCTGATTGCCCGCGACGGATTCGACGCCCGAGGAATCGTCCGGCTTGGCATTCGAATGATTGGCGGTTGTGTCAGCCATGCGTGGTTATAGCGAGATTATTTTCGCCGTCATCGTATGGGAGGGATTATGCGTGAATCCGGGCTCGTTGGATAGGTTTTTTCGTCGTGGCCTGCGAAATGAGCCTCGTGACCTCGTCTCCTACCTTTCATGAATGTGCCCTCAGCCCCCACAATAAATGCAAAGTCGCTTGACTGACAGCGGAGGGTTGGTAGAACGTACCGGCGGGGAGTGCCAATGTAGCTCAGTTGGTAGAGCAGCGCTTTCGTAAAGCGCGGGTCGCTGGTTCGAATCCAGTCATTGGCTCCATACCTCCTTCGGGTCGCACGGAGCGCCGATCTCACCGCTCGACCCAGACAGGCGTGCCGGGGCCGATCAGACGGATGAGCAATTCCACGTTCCAGTTCGCCAGACGGAAGCAGCCGTGCGATTCGGTGCGCCCCACATCCTCGGGCCGGGCTGTTCCATGAATGCCATACCCAGGGCGATTCAAGCTGATCCACGCCGTGCCAACCGGATTGTTGGCTCCGGCCGGCAGAATCAGGTTGCGCCCCAGAGACTGAGCTTCCTCTGACTCCGGAAAAACCTCCGGCCTGAAGACATAGACCGGATTCAGCGCCACGCCAACTACCTCCAAACGCCCCACCGGTCGCTTGTCCACCCGGGCCGCGATGCTGCACGGAAAATGCACCAGCAGGTTGGTTTCGACGTCAAACGCCTCCAACGTTTTCTCCCCCAAGCTAATCCGCACCCAGGCGGCTTTGGCCCGCACCGGCACCGATGGCACCCGGGGAAGCTTCAGCAGGGTGCCCGCCCGAACGTCCTCCCAGTTTACCTGGGCATTCAAACGCCGAATCAAATCCGGATGGGCCTGTGATTTCTCGGCCGCCAATTCCAGCACGGTTTCGTAATCCAATTGCGCCTGCTCGGACTTTTCCAACCAGGTCGTTGGCAGGCGGCCCAGGCGGGCCAAGTCGTTGCTCGTCACCACATAATTCGTGAACCACGGCGGCGCGCACCCTAACCGCGCGCGGGTTGCCTCATCCAGCATGCCGGTGGCGGACAGTTTCTCCCGCGTTTGAAATGCCCGCAACGCCGAGTGCGTCTGCGATCCCAACACCCCGTCCATCGATCCGGACGAAATGCCCTGCCGGGCCAGGGCCAATTGGGCCTCGAAAACCGCCGCTACGGGCTGGGGACCGGATACGCGCTCGATCGGCGCCAGGTTGGTGGCCGACGGCATTGGAGAAACGGCGGCGACCCCGTTGGATTGCCCCGCCCGCAACCCGTTGGTGGAAACGATCGGCGAAAGATGGGTGGGCACGGCAGGTAGTGGGCGGGATACAACTTGGGTTGGCTGGGATAGGGAAAGCTGTTTTGGCGCCACGACCGGATGCGTCCCGTTATGACTCTTTCCGGCTTGCGGAGAAGGATTTCGCAGGAAATGCCACCCCAGCCAGATTAAAAGCAGCGAAAGCAAGAGGGCTCCCAACTCATACCAAACGATTGATCGGCGATGCCGCAACGGCAGGTATTTGGTGGTTCGTTTCAAAATAAATGAAAACCTCATGGTAGTGCATCCGCCAGCCGGTGCAAGCACGGGAACCGAGTCATGGCAAACCCATCTAATTCGCACCTGTCCGCTAGTGTTTCTCATCCGCCGTAGCAGCCGACGTGAGTCGGCTCATTTCTCTCCCGCGTTCTGAGAAAGTTTGAGCCGACTCACGTCGGCTGCTACTGGATTTGGATTTATCGAAGAACTCGTCCCTCCATTCCAACCAGAAGAATGGTGTCCTCAGCTACCGGCGCCTGCAACCGCCCGCCGCCGGTTTTTCCAGCACCTCGCCTTGACGCTGTCGATTTGCACCCGCATATTAGATTGGCAATTATTGCGCGCATGAGTTCGCCAGCAACAAGCATGTCGGTGGCGGTGACCGAAACGGTGGTTTTCCTGAAAATCACCGGGCGGGCTAATTTTACCGCCAGCGTCAGTTTCAAAAAGCTGGTCCAGGAGATGCGCCAGCGGGGCTTTACGCGCTTTGTCATCAATCTGTCCGAATGCCTGATTATGGACAGCACTTTTCTGGGTGTGCTGGCCAGCTTGATCGGCAACCAGAACCCGGCCGATAGCCAGCAGCCACCGCTGACCATGGAACTGCATAGTCCCAATCAGCGGGTCATGGATTTGTTGGACAACCTGGGCATTCTGGCCCTCTTTAACATCGTCCCCAACAGTCCTGGCCCGGCCGCTGCCTTCGAGCCGCTGCCTCCCAATGGAATGCGCGTGGATAAAATCGAGCTCGCGCGCACCTCGCTGGAAGCCCATCGCACGCTCATAGCGCTTAATCCCAACAACGTTGCTAAGTTTAAGGATGTCGCCCAGTTCCTGGAGGAGGACTTGCAGCGGTTCGAGGCGGAAAAAAAAGCCGGCGCGTAGGAACGCGTCGCCCCCGAAGCATGCGGCTTTGTCGCGCTGGGACTCGCCGTTAAAATCAAAACCGCTTCGCCAGCCGCTCGACGATGGATTTTCCAATCGCGAGCGAGGCCGTGGCCGCGGGCGACGGCGCATTGAGCACATTCACAATTCTGGCCGTCTCCGAAAAAGCGAAATCATCCACCAGCGATCCGTCCGGCGCCACCGCCTGCGCGCGAATCCCCGCCGGGGCCGGCGTCAGGTGTTCCGGTTGAATCTCCGGCACCAAACGCTGCAGGGCTTTTACGAATGCCCGTTTGCTCATCGACCGCCACATCTCGCCCAGGCCCATCTTCCAGTACTTGGCGGCCATCCGCACAAACCCGGGATACGTCAGCGTCTCGAACAGCTCACCCAGGCGCACCTCGGTTTTACCATAACCCTCGCGCGCGAAGGCTAACACGGCGTTCGGACCGCACTCCACCTTTCCGGAGATCATGCTCGTAAAGTGCACGCCCAAAAACGGAAACCGCGGATCGGGAACCGGATAAATCAAATTCCGGCAGAGATGTTTGAAGGCGCCGTTGACCTCGAAATACTCGCCTCGAAACGGCACGATCTTCACTCCCGGCCGGCAGCCGGCCAGCGCCGCCACCTTGTCCGAGTAGAGCCCCGCGCAATTGACCACATAGCGCGCGTTAAAATCCCCCGCCGTGCTTTGCACCACGACTCCCCCCGCTTGTTCTTGCACGCCCGTCACCCGCGCTCCGGTCAGCACCGTCTGGCCATGCTTCTGCAATAACTGCCCCAGGCGCGCGCACACTCCGCGGTAGTCCACAATCCCGGTTTCGCGAACGAAAATGGCGCGAATCCCGCCACAATGCGGTTCCCGCTCGAGCAACGGCTCGCGGTTGATCAGCTCGCAGGCGACGCCGTTGGCCTGACCGCGCTCGCACAGCGCCGCCAGCCGCCCCAGCTCGCTTTCATGCGTCGCCACCACGACCTTGCCGCAAATGCTGAACGGAACGCCTTCCTCCTCGCAAAACCGTTCCATCGCCCGCTTGCCCTCGCGGCAGTTCATCGCCTTGAGCGACCCCGGCTTGTAGTAAATCCCGGAATGGAGCACGCCGGAGTTATGACCGGTTTGGTGCTGGGCCAGCGACCGCTCCTTTTCCAGGAGCAACAGCGACTGGTCGGGGAATTGCCGATTGAACCGATAAGCCGTGGCCAATCCCACAATTCCGCCGCCAATGACAATGACATCCGTTTGCTTCATAGGGACCGGGCAATGTGCTCCGGGACCGTCCCCCGCAGTCCACTGCCATTAAGTTAAGGGGATCACCGATCAAAAATCCCGCGCAGAAACTCCCGGTTGGCCGGGTAATCCACCAGCACGCCATTCGGCGCCGCCGCTTCCAGATGGAGCCAGCCGCGGTACTCGATGGCGTCCAGAGCCTCGCGCACTTTCTTGAAATCGATGCGTCCCTTGCCCAAAAGAAAGCCCCCATCCTTGAAGTGGAACTGACAAATGTTTTTCCCCAGCAGACGGATTTCCTGGTAGATATCGTAGCCTTTGTCCGTGGAGTTGCCCACGTCGTAATAAACCTTCAGCGCCGGTGAATTGACCTTTTCCAGCACGGCCAGGTTTTCTGGAGCGCTCAAGTAATTCTCAAATCCCAAAACCACGCCCGCCTTCTCCGCGCGCGGCGCCATTTCCTTGAAAACCTCCGTCACGCGATCAATGCCCGGCTGATCGCCCTTGAGTTCGCCGCGCGCAAAACAAGCCATCAAAATCACTTTCGCCCCCAGGTTCCGGCAGGCTTCAATGCCGTCCAGCAGCCACAAGCTCGAAACCGGCTCGCTCTTCAGCGGCACATTGTTCAGAACGCCCATGGCCACCGAGGCGATCTCCACGCCGTACTGCTTGGCCGCGTCCTGGTACGCCTTTTGCACTTCCGGCCGTCGCAACGGCAACCGGTCCTTGGCCGATCCCATATCGACCTCCAGCCCATCGAGGCCCAGCTTCTTGGCCAGCTCGAATCCGCTGGCATCGCTCTTCCCAATCGACCAGTCGCAGGCGCCAATCTTGAATCGGCGATCGGCCGGCGCCGCCAGCAAAGGCTTGAATTGCGCGTGAAGCGCCAGGCCAGCCACCGCCGCGCTGGTGGCTTGAATCATGTCGCGGCGACTCCATCGGGAATTGTTCATAGGCAGCATCGTTGATTTCTTGCTATGCTTAGCAAATCGGCCCTGGCATGCAATCCTGATTCGTCATATTCATCTCCCGGACGAATGTCGCGCAGCAGGACCTATTCGTGTCGTCCTTGTCCTTCGTCCCTCGTCCTCGAAAAGGCGAAAGAAAAAATCGAGGACGAGGACGAGGGACGAAGGACGAGGACGATAGTCACGGCTGCGGACCACGTTGATAAAGTGGGGCAATGCCTGCCGATTGCCGATGCGCTTCATTTCATGCCTTCGGAGCGCGGACATTCTTGTCCGCCTCGGCTCTCGGCCATCTTGACGCTCCCTAACGCTTCACGCCTCACGGGCGGACAGGAATGTCCAATGCCACTAGGATTTGAGCTATAGGTGCCGCACGGAGGCCGTGTTTTTGTCCCGGAGGGACTCTTGAAAATAGCCCGGCG
>JADGRT010000057.1 GCA_017880715.1 Verrucomicrobiia bacterium
GAAAATAGCCCGGCGTTTCAACGCCGGGTGTGGACGGATCGACGGTTGAGTCCCGAAGGGACGGCTGATCTGCCGATTCTCAGCCGTCCCTTCGGGACTCAAGGTTTTCGAAAGACAGGAAATCAGAGCCTCCTCACGTCGTCTCCTACAGTCTTGAAAGAACCTCAGCAGACCGGAAGTCGGTGCTGCTTTGGCGGTGGCTCTGCCGCGCTGGATAAACTGCTGGATTGCTTCAGTCATGGACAAGTCCTTCGTCCTCGTCCTCGTCCTTCGTCCTTCGTCCTCGGAATAAAACCCTGAATCGAGGACGAGGACGAAGGATTGCCGCCGCCCGCAACCCCATCTGACCCGGCTTGGCGGCTTTGCATCTCAGGCCTTTGCGTTAACTGCCGGATTTAGGTTCACCCCTTTTCGGCTGCGGTTGCCCCGCGCCGTATGAATTCCGGGAACCGGCATTGGGAGCAGATGGCGTTGGATTGATCGCAATAATCATGGGCGATCTGCAAGACGCCTTGTTGCTCGGCGCCGCCCCGCAGCCAGCGCCAGCCGGCGCCGCCGAACAGTCGCTGGCGCGCCAGGCGAAGCTTCGAGTTATCTTCGGCTTTCGGCCAGGCGAAGTAGTATGCTTCGGCCCGGGATGGCGTATCGGAGTTGTGGCCGGCCTGGATTCGCGCTTGAAACCAGGGCAGGATCGCGTTCAGGGCCAGATCGGTGGCGCGCGCCACCCCCAGCAGAGGCTGGGTATGGTCTTGGTTGCGCGAGCGCAGGGTGTAATGAGTGGACCAATAAGGGTCGGGTTTGGGCTGCAGAATTTCCATCAGAGACGCCTGGAGGCGCGCAGAGGAAGCGTCTGTGGCGAACCAGGCCTCCAGGCGGGCGGGCAGGTTTCCGGCGGCCAGCCAGTGGGCGGCCAGCGCCAATCGCCGGCAGGGATGATTGGCGGGACGCAGATTGTTGAACCGCCAGGTTGTTCGGGGCAGAATCAGATGCTGCAACGCGTCGCGTTCGCGCCACCAGAGGCTCCATATCTGACTTAAGTAGTGGTCGGTGTGGAGATTGGATCGGGACAGGTCAGCCGGGAGCAGTCCGCTCAATCCAAGCCAGCGGGCTTGCCAGGCCGGAATGGCGGATGGCTGGCCGGCGTTAAGGCGGCCGATCTCGGGCAGCATTTCGGCAAGACGGTGCATGGGCCAGACGTTTTGTTTATAGCCCAAGGCGCGAAACAGGCCTTCCCAAAGGGCTTGTTCCCATCCTGACTGCCGGGCGCGGGCTTCGAACTGCGCCGCTTTGGCTCGCAGGCGAACCTGGGCCGACTGGTGAAGGATGCCATGCACCGTTTCGACGGGCGCCTGGCGCAGGCAGGGATGGCAGTGGCCGTCCAGAGCTGCGCGCGGGGCCGTTTGCGCCGGCTCGGTGGTTAGCCATTGCTCCAGTTGCTCCAGCGGCGCATCCAGGAAGGAATGCAAGGCTAGCGTGGGGGGTCGGGTTGGGATTTGATCGGTTCCCCGCCACACGACATGCAGCCGCACTTTTTCGTAGGCTGGGTTGGCTTCGTGGCCGTGGGCGCGCCACAAGCCGCTATGCACATCCACCTCGATGTCGCCCGAACAAGACGGCGCGTCCTCAAATTGCAGGACCGCGTCGCGGAAATCCGGCCCGGCTTCCCGGTTGTGGAATCCCGGATGAAGAACTCGCACCCTTTGGCCGTCCAAGGTGCGCAGATCATCGCGCCGCAGCCGTTGATGCTGCCAGATGGCCTGTAAAAGGTTTTCGGATGGTTCGTCGGCGGGGCGGTTTTCCCGCAGGCGGGCCGGTTCGGTCTCTCCTAGACGCCATCGATCGTACGCATTAAGTGTCCAGCTGCGCATTTTGTACATTGCTTTTCATCTGCTCCTGCGGCAAAGTCAAGCTCTGGCTGTACTTTTGACAGGGCAGCCCAGGCGCCGGTTGGGGCGCGGTACCGTTGAGGTGACGGGGTGTTGAAAGTCCGATGATATCAGAGCCAAAGGCCATGGATGACGGTTTGATGATCGAGGTCATCAATTTGACCAAGCGCTATGCGGGTCGCACGGCGATCGACGGTCTCACGTTTTCGGTGAGGCGGGGCGAGATCGTCGGTTTGCTGGGGCCGAATGGCGCGGGCAAAAGCACGACCATGCGCATCCTGGCCTGTTTTATGCCGGCCAGCTCGGGTCTGGCGCGGGTGGCCGGGCGCGATGTTTTCACCGAGTCGATCGAGGTACGCCGGCGGATTGGATACATGCCGGAAAACAATCCGCTCTATTTGGAGATGCGGGTTAACGAATACTTGAAATTCCGGGCCCGTTTGAAGGGATTGAGCCGGGTGCGCAGCCGGGAACGCGTGGGGGTGGTGATGGACCAATGCGGTTTGGCGGACGTGAATCGCACCATCATCGGGCACCTCTCGAAAGGCTACCGTCAACGCGTGGGTTTGGCTGATGCCATGGTGCACGAGCCGGAATTGCTCATCCTGGACGAGCCAACGCTGGGGCTGGATCCCAACCAGATTCGATCCGTGCGCCAGCTCATCAAGAGTCTGGGCGGCCGGCACACGGTTCTGATTTCCACGCACATGCTGCCCGAGGTGGAGATGACCTGCAACTATGTCCTGATCATGAACGAAGGACGGATTTTGGCGGCGGACCAGCCCCAGCGTCTGCGGGCATCACTGTGCGAGGGTGGGCAGGTGGTGGCGGAGGTGGCGGCGCCGGAGGCCGAGCTGCGGGCTTGTTGGGCGGGTTTTCCGGGCGTGGCCAGTTTCGAGAT
Organism: Verrucomicrobiia bacterium; assembly: GCA_017880715.1. Lineage (GTDB taxonomy): Bacteria > Verrucomicrobiota > Verrucomicrobiia > Limisphaerales > UBA1319 > JADGRT01. The sequence goes on from JADGRT010000057.1 coordinate 2,788, forward strand.
ATGCGCCGCCGACGGGGAATTTCTGCGTTGCACGCTGGTGTCGCAGGATGGCCTGGATTTGCGGTCGGCGGTATACGACCGCGTGTCCGCCCGGGGGTGGCCGCTGCGCGAATTGACCCGTCGCCAGACCTCGCTCGAGGACGTATTCGTGCATCTGACCCGTGCCGAGGAGGAAGAGGCCTGATGAACCTTTACCTCGCTTTAATGCGGCGGGAACTGGGGAGCTATTTCGCGTCGTTGATCGGGTATGTGATCATCGGGATGTCATTGTTTCTCATCGGAGTCAGTTTTAGCAACCTGCTGGGACTGCTGAACACGAGGCCGACGGACGTGCCCGCCAGCGAGTTGTTTTTCAAGTCCTGGTATTTCTGGCTGATTTTGCTGCTGACCACGCCCTTGCTCACCATGCGTTCCTATGCGCTCGAAAAGTCCACCGGGACCTTCGAGACGCTGACTACCACGCCGGTGGGGGAATGGGAGATTGTGCTGGCCAAGTTCAGCAGCGCCATGGTGGTTCACATGCTGATCTGGCTGCCGCCCATGCTATGCCTGTTGGGGGTGCGTTGGTACGCCAGCGATATTGCCGGCGTCGGGGAGGGGACGGTGGCGAGCACGTTTCTCGGGATCGTTTTGGTCGGCGCTTTTTACCTGGCCATGGGTTGCTTCGCGTCCTCGCTCACCAGCAGCCAAAGCATCGCCGCGATGCTGAGTTTTGCCATGGGAGCCGGCATGTTTCTGCTGAGCTACTGGGTGCTGTATGCCCCCGATCAACTGGGAACGCTGGCGCCGGTGTTGTCCCGGTATTCCTTGATCGAGCACATGCAGGACTTTGCCCGAGGCGTGCTGGATACCCGGCATCTGGTGTTTTACGCCAGTCTGATTCTGTTGTTCTTGTACCTGACTCGCAAGGTGCTCGAGAGTCGTCGCTGGAAATAACATGTCGTCGGAACCCGTCAACTCCCCCGGTTTTTCCCGCGCTCGTCGCTTGGCGATTGCGCTGAGTGTGGCGGCGGGCGTGCTGGCCGCGCTGGCCGTCGTCGCCATGGCCAATTATCTGGCCGGGCGCCATTTTATTCGTTGGCAATGGACCGGGCAGAATGCCATGTCCCTTTCGCCGATGACGCTCAAAGTGCTGCAATCGCTCACCAACCAGGTCAAGGTGGTCGTCTTTTTCGATGCGGATGAGCCCATGTACAACTCCGTGGTGGCCCTGCTGAAGGAATACCAGGCGGTCTGTCCGCGCCTCGAATTGCAGAAGGTGGATTATCTTTGGCAGCCGCAGCTCGCCCAGTCCATTCGCGACAAGTATCGGCTGACTTTTCCCATGGCGGGCAGCGAAGTGTTGTTCAAGAACCTGGTGTTGTTCGACGCGAACGGCCAGCCTCCCCGGGTGATTTGGGAGAAGGAACTGTCGGATTACGATCTTTCCGGCTTGATCAGCGGTCAGAGCCGCGAGGTCAAACGCACCAGCTTCAAGGGCGAGATGTTGTTTACTTCGGTGCTCGAGAGCATCATCGATCCGCGACCGCTTAAGGCGGTTTTCCTCACGGGCCACCGCGAACACAATCCGGCCAGCGACGAGTTGGGGGGATACTCCAAGTTTGCCGATTTATTGCGGCAAAAGAATGTGCAGGTGGACCGTTTAACGCTGCTGGGCACCAATCAGGTGCCGGCCGATTGCCAACTGTTGGTGATCGCCGGACCGTGCGATCGGTTGCCGCCGGTGGAACTCGAAAAAATCGATCAATACCTCAAAACGGGCGGCCGGTTGCTGGCCTTGTTGCGGCCGCCCACTGAAGTCACGATCCGGACCGGGCTGGAGACCGTGCTTGCCTCCTGGGGCGTGGAAGTGGGAGACAACGTGCTGTATGACGCGCCGAACACGGTGACGGGGCATGATTTGAAAGCCACCAATTTCTCGACGATTCATCCGATTATGAAGCCGCTCTTCGAGTCGCAGCTCTATGTCGGGCTGCCGCGTTCGGTCGGCAAACGCGCCAACATCAAGCCGGACGCCGATGCGCCCAAGGTCGAGGAATTGGTGATGACCGGCGATCAAACGGTGGCGATTACGGACATTCGGAATGGGGTTCCTTACCTGAATTCGCGCGACCCGCGGCGCGGCATGCCCTTCATTGTGGCCGTGGAGAAAGGATACTTGCCGGGGGTTAGCGGCGATCGGGGGGCGACGCGCATGGTCGTGGCGGGCGAGTCGCAATTTCTCAGCAACCAGGGAATCGACTCGACGGTGGCCAACCGCGATTTTGCGACGCAGGCGCTCTATTGGTTGTTGGATCGACCCTCACTGATGGGTGGCGTGGGGCCGCGGCCGGTGCAGGAATACCGGTTGAACCTGACGCGCGGCCAGATGATGGTCAGCAATGCGGTCTTGGTGGCCGGTCTGCCTGGGGCCGTGTTATTGCTGGGTGGGCTGGTTTGGTTGCGCCGGCGGCATTGAGACGCCGGGACCGTTCTTTACGCTTGTCATGAATCCCAAACGAACTTGGCAACTGGTCCTCCTGGCCCTTGGATTGCTGGCCTTTATTGTCCTTTTCGAGCGGCCCAACGCGCCGCCCTCCAAAGCCGCCAACGTTCCGGAGTTGGTGTTTTCCAATTGGACCAGCGATCAGGTGATTAGCGTCGAGGTCGTGGTGCCAACCAACCAGTACCTCCGCGTCGAGAAAGCCAACGGCGCCTGGAATCTGGTGATGCCGTTGAACTATCCAGCGTCAACCGCGCGCATCGAGTCGCTCCTGCAATCGGTGCGACGCCTGAACCGGAAGTATTTTCTTTCAGCCCAGGAACTCCTGAGCCAGGGACAGGACCTGGCACCGTTCGGCCTGGATCCGGCCCAGATTACGATCAATATTCAACTGCCCAGTCAGCGCATCGAACTGCGGTTGGGAATCCGCACCCCGGTGGGCGATCAGTTGTATTTCAAGGTCGTCGGCATGGAGGGAGTCTTCGCCACGGACGCCGCCTTTGCGGAGGCGATTCCGCGTTCCGCCAACGACTGGCGTGATCCGGCCCTGTTTTCCCTGCAGGGATTGAACTTCAACCGGTTCGAGGTGCGGGCGCGGGCGCCCCTGGGCTTCGAATTGGAGCGGGATCCGACTAACCGGATCTGGCGCCTGACCAATCCCACGCCGGCCCGGGCTGACAATGCGCGGATCAATTTCCTTTTTCAGCAATTCGATAATTGGAACGTCGCGCAGTTCGTAAACGACAATCCCAATGCGGATTTGGAGCCCTTCGGCCTGCGGACGCCGGCGGTGGAGCTGGTCGCGCGCCAGGGGACCAATGATCTAATGGTCGTGCAGTTTGGCAACAGCCCCACCAACGATCTCAACCTGGTTTATGCTCGCAGCCTGGCTCACTCGAACGTGGTGCTGGTTCCTCGCCAGTGGCTGAATCAACTGGCGGTGCCATCGGTGAACTTCCGCGATCGCCGGTTGATTTCGGCGGCGACCAACCCGATTGACCGCCTCGAGGTGCGGGGGGAAACGCCCTTTGCCCTGGAGCGTCAAACCAACGGGCTGTGGCAAGTCGTGGAGCCCTGGTCCTTTCCGACGGATCCGGAGTTGATGAGGCTTTTTTGGGAGGGATTGACGGGACTGGAAGTCGCCGAGTTCGACAAGGATGTCGTGACTGACTTTGCGGCGTATGGGTTGGACAAGCCGCGGCGGCGATACACGTTGCTGCAAAAGGGGATTCAGATGCCGGCTGGGCCGACGAACCTGGTGTGGGCGCAACTGGATTTTGGCACCAACGTGATCCGGCGGGAAGGAACCAACCCGGTCGAGCGTGTCTATGTGCGCCGCACGGACGAAAAATCGTTGAACCTGGTCAACTTGAGCGACGCCCGACAGTTGCCCTATGACGCATATCAATTGCGCGATCGACGGATTTGGTCTTTCTCACCCAACGAAGTTCAGCGGCTGACGATATCGTTGGGCGGCAAGACCTGGAAGGTCATGCGCGGCACGGGGCGCCAGTGGGTATTCGCCGCCAATGGCCAACCGGTGGTTTCCCCCTGGTCTGCGGAACTGGAGGAATGTGTCTTTCGCCTCGGACAACTCCGGGCCGATGGGTGGGTGGACCATGGCGAAGAACGGCTGGCCCGGTATGGCTTTGCCCAGGCCGCGCATCGGCTCTCGCTGGATGTCGAGCAGGAGGGCAAAACCCAAACCCTGACCGTGGATTTCGGCGGCAAGGCGCCGTCGCAGCGCGCCTATGCCGCGGTGGTGCTGGATGAGCAGCGACTGGTTTTCGAATTCCCGCTGGCCTTGTTTCTCTTGTACGAGGATGTGCTGCGCGGTCTTTCCGAGTCCATGCCGGGATCCTGATGGTTATGCCCGAGCCCGCGAAAACAGTGTGGCAACATGGCCGCCGGGTGGCGCGCGGGGGCCGCGTTTTGCTTCTGTCCGCCCTCTTCCTCGCCTTGGGCGGCTTGGTTTACTTGAACCAGGTCGGCCTGCCGGAATTTGTGAAGACCCGGGTGGTGTCGGAATTGCGCGCGCGCGGCCTCGACCTGTATTTCAGCCGGCTGCGGCTTCACTGGTATCGCGGCATCGTGGCCGAGCAGATCAATCTGCGCAGCGCGCAACAGCCGGGCGGACCCCAGTTGTTCATCGACGAGATCGAAGTGCGCTTGAATCATGCGGCTTTATGGCATGGGCAGCTACGGGTGGATTCGCTGAAAATCGCGCGCGGACGCCTGGTTTGGCCCTTGCCTGACGAGCCGTCGCCGGCGCAGTCGCCGGTCCCCTCGGTCAAACTAGACCAGATCACCACCGAGCTGCGCTTCCTGCCGAATGACCAGTGGGAACTCGACAAGTTCGAGGCGCGGTGTCTGGGCGCCAAATTCCGGCTGAGCGGAACCCTGACCAACGCCTCCTGGAGCCGGCAGTGGCGGTGGGGAGGCACGACCAATCTGGAGGCCCGCGTGCGGCAGCGGCAAGTCCGGCAATTTCTTTCGGTCGTGGAAAAAATGCACTTCAGCGCGCCACCCGAGTTCCGGTTGCGGGTGTGGGGCGATGCGCGCGACTGGGCGACTTTCTCCTCGGATTTCGAATTCCAGGCGGCCGAGTTTACTTCGCCTTGGGCGGCGGCCCATCGCTTTCAATTGAACGCGCGATTGGCAGCGCCCAAAGACAGCAACGGGTGGGCGCAGGTGCAAACGCAGATTCAGGCCATCGACGGCCTCACCCCGTGGGGTCAGTTTGCCCGATGTCAGATCGAGGGTTCCGTGGCGCAGGCGCTCACCAACACCGCACGCTTCTCGCTGGCAGGCCGGATGGATTTGCAGCAGCCCGGCGGGGCTCGCGGGAAGGCCGAGACCTTGAGCCTGGCCGGCGCCGCCAACACGCTGGCCGAACCTGACCGGATGGACATGACTCTCCAACTGGCGGTCACCAATCTGCAGACGGATTGGGGTCAGGCCGCCAGCTTGCAGACGGTGTTCGAGGGCCAGCACTCGATGCTGGCGATCACCAACTGGCTGCGACGGGCGAAGGATAATCCGGGTTCCAACGCCGTTTTCCCGGGCGCCGAATGGATTCCTCAGCAAGCGAACGCTCAAATCAAGGCAGCCAAGGTTGTCACCCGCTGGGGCAGCGTCGCCGAGACGACCCTCCAGGTTAAACGGCTCCCGCCGCTCCCATCCGAGCCATCGGAGCCGGGCGCGGACTGGGGTTGGTGGTCGCGACTGGCGCCGTTTCCCTTAAGCTGGGAGCTGCAGTGCCAGAACTTTCAATCGCCCAAACTTCGCGTTGGCGCGGTTCGTTTCGGCGGACGCTGGCAGGCTCCCGAGGTGGTGGTGGAAACGTTGCACGGCGAGTTGTACGGCGGTTCCGTGGATCTGTCCGCCCATCTGGACGTGGCCTCGCGGGCGATGGTGGCAGCGTGCCGGTTCGATTTCGATGCGCATCAAATCGCGCCGCTGCTGGACGCCAGTGGCCAGAAATGGCTGCGACAGTATGACTGGGAAAAACCGCCCGCGGTCAGCGGCCAGGCAAGCGTCGTTTTGCCCGCCTGGACGGACGCTCGGCCCAAATGGGAAGAGGAGGTTCTGCCGACGCTCTGCCTGGACGGGTTTTTCCGGGCGGGAAACGGCGGTTTTCTCGGCGTGCCGATCACGTCAGTGCAGTCGCATTTCACGCTGACCAACGGGGTTTGGCAACTGCCGGATCTGGTGGCAACGCGGCCCGAAGGACGGGTGGAGTTGAGCTATATCGGTTGGGACGCCACCCAGGACTATTATTGGGGAGTGGACAGCCGGATTGACCTCAAGGCGCTCAAACCGCTGCTGACAGACGAGCAACAACAGCGGGTCTTTGCTAACTTCGAATTTTCCGAACCGCCCTGGATTAAAGGCGGGGTTTGGGGACGGTGGCAGGAGGAGGAACGGATTGGCTTCAAAGCCAGCGTGGTGGTCACCAATTTTGTCTTGCGCAGCCAGCCGTTTACCGGGTTCACGGGGCAAATCGATTACACGAATCGTTTTCTTTTAGCCACCCACGTGGAGGTGTATCACGGGACCCAGAGCATTCACGCCCCCTATGTCGCGTTCGATGCCGAGCGCCAGTTGATATTGATCACCAACGCCCTTTGCCGGATCGATCCTTTCGTGGTGACGCGTCCGATCGGTCCCAAAACAACGGCGGCCATCCAGCCCTACCAGTTCGGCCAGCCGCCCACCGTTTGGGTCAATGGGGTGATTCCCATGCAAGACGCCGATCATCCCAACCTGGAATTTCGCCTTAGCGGCGGGCCTTTCACTTATTGGAAGTTCAATGTGCCGCAGATCAGCGCGCTGGTTCAATGGCACGGGGATTCTCTGGTCCTGACCAATGTGGCGGCGGAGTTTTATCAGGGCCGCCTCACGGGCGACGCCGGATTCGACTTCACGCCGGCGGCCAGCGCGGATTTTCATTTCGACGCCAACGTGCGGGATGCGGAACTTCGCCGGCTGATGCAGGATTTGTCGAGCGCCACCAATCGTCTCGAAGGCGCGCTGAGCGGGCGTTTGGTCGTCAGCCATGCCAATTCGACCAACTGGCAGAGCTGGAACGGCTATGGCCATGCGCATCTGACCAATGGGCTGATCTGGGACATTCCGTTGTTTGGCATGTTCTCCCCGGTCTTGAACAGGGTTTGGCCCGGCTTGGGCAACAACCGCGCCGACGAGGGAACGGCTACTTTTGGGATCACCAACGGCCTGATTCACACGGGCGACCTGGAAATCCGCACCCCCAGCGTGCGGCTGCACTATGAGGGGAACCTCGATTTTAACGGGCAGGTGAACGCGCGCACCGAGGCGACGTTGCTGCGCGACACCTGGCTGGTGGGACGCTTCTTTAACTTCGCTTTTTCGCCATTGACAAAGCTTTTCGAATACCGAATCACCGGCACGGTGCGGGAGCCGAAAAGCGAGCCGTTGTATTTCGTTCCCAAACTCCTGCTCAAACCGTTGCGCCCCTTCAAAACCCTGAGAGAGCTGTTCCCCACCGAACCCGCCCCGCCGGGCAATCCGTGAGCTGCGGATGGGGAGTCGATTTCGGAGGGCTTTCCCCGATCTCCTTGGCTGTTCGGCGTTAAAATTTGTCCCACCCGCGGTGGTAAAACCAGTACGGCAAAATGAACTTTGACGACTTTTTTAAGGTGGCGTTCCCGGAGATACGGCTCCACGGCACGATGAATTTTGATGGCCCCTTTGACAGCTTTAGTGTTGTCTTCCACGGCGTGTACGATACCGTGAATCCCGAAGCCCAACCGCTCGGCGAGGTGAAGTTGACAACGGTCCACGAAAGCACGAGCGTTTTGGGTCAGGATTATGTCTGTCATGCCAACGTCCGGTTGCGGCGGTCACTCCGCCCATGTGAAAATGCACCTGCTGCTGGGCGGGATTTCGATTCCCGTGGCCCAGTTGGGGCCGGACTTCCTGCTCCTGGACGCTGCCAACGACCATCCGCCCGGGGAAGGCAGCTTGGTCCTGCGCGTGGACCAGGT
>JADGRT010000423.1 GCA_017880715.1 Verrucomicrobiia bacterium
TCCGAGAAACACGCCCCGAACGCCGCGTCAGGGGACGCGGCCTACAACATGAGCTGCTCCTGCCGCCGTAGATCGCGCGTAAAGGGGATTGCTCTCGACTGGGGCAAGACGCTACAAAGAGGCGATGAAACGCAGGTGGGTTTGGATCGTGCTGGCGTTGGTTGCCATCGGCGGCCTGGTGGGCTGCTGGTGGTGGCATCAGCGGCGGGAGCACCGTTATGACGCCGCGATTCTGGCGGCGGCCAGGCGATATGGGGTGGACCCGGCATTGGTCAAGGCGGTGGTATGGCGGGAGAGCGCTTTCGACGCGCGCGCCTTCGGACGGGCCGAGGAGCATGGCCTGATGCAAATCCGGGAGGATGCGGCCCGTGAATGGGTGGACGCGGAACGGGTGACGACGTTTCAACTGGCGCACCTGTTTAATCCTGAAACCAACACGCTGGCGGGCGCCTGGTATTTGCGCAAGCTGCTGCGGCGCTATGACCGGACCGATGATCCCCTTCCCTACGCACTGGCTGACTACAACGCCGGACGCGGACGCGTGTTGCAATGGAACCAGGGAGCGGCCGCCACCAACAGCCGCGCTTTTATCGCTCAGATCGGTTTCCCCGGAACGCAGCAATATGTTCATGCGGTCAGGCAGCGTCAGCTTCATTACCAGCCGCAATTTGCCAAGGCCAGCCCGTAGCAGGAGTCGGCTGGATGTCACACCCGGAACTAAGGGGATCGCTCGGCAGTTTCGTCCTCGTCCTTCGTCCTTCGTCCTCGGCCTCGAAAACCCAAAAGAACGAATCGAGGACGAGGACGAGGGACGAAGGACGAGGACGAAAGTTGTGCCTGCGCGGTGGCGCAAACATACAGGGGCGCGGATGCCCTCATCCGCGCGAAGTCGGCTGACTCGGACGAAGGCGTCCAGATTGCCAACCTGCGCCAGCGACACGATTCAAAAAAACATCGAATATCGGCGTGGGGTGTGTTTAATTCCCTGCTATGCGCACATGGCAACGATGGCTGGGGCTGGCAATCAGCCTGAACTTGGCGGGGTGGCTTTCCGCCGAGGTGGTTTCAAATAATCTCACGAGGGAACGTGAAAACGCCGAGGACCTTTCGATCGTCGCCTTCGGGTTCGACGATCCCGCGTTGGCGAGCGATGGATTGATCAGGGCGGCGGGCATCTCATTGCAGATTCTGATCCAGCCTTTGAATCAGGTGGCCAAACTGGGCGATAACGTGTCGTTTGACGTGGCGGCCCTGGGCGCCGAGCCCTTGTATTACCAATGGCGGTTCAACGGGGCGAGCCTGTCGGGCGAAACTAATTACGCGCTGCAATTGAACGGCATCACGACGAACCAGGCCGGCTCCTACTCGGTCGTGGTCAGCAACCTGGCCGGCTCGGTCACCAGCGCCGTGGCGAGGCTGTCGATCATCGCATCGCCCTCGATCCTGGTTGCGCCCCAAAGTCAGGCAGTCGTTCAGGGCGCCCAAGCGATGTTCATAGTCGGCGCCACCGGAGGCGAACCGTTCAGTTACCAGTGGGAATTGAATGGCCTGCCCATTCCCGGCGCCAACAGCCTGACGTTGATCATCACCAACGTGCAGGATGCCGACGCCGGCAGTTACCGCGTGGTCGTCAGCAACGTGGTAGGCGCGGCCTGGAGCGATCCCGCCACGCTTACGGTGTTGCACCTGCCGTCGATTGATGAATTGCAGACCGATCCGTTGCCGCTGTACGCCCCTTCCACGTGGCCGATCGGCCAGACCATCACCCTGAGCGCCACGGCGACCGGTGACCCGCCGCTGGTTTATCAATGGAGCCGCAACGATGAACCCATTGCCGAGGCGACGAATGCTTTCTATGTTTTTAACCTCGAGACAACCAATGCGGGCGCCTATCGCGTGACCGTCACCAACCGGGTGGGATCGGCGCTCAGCCAGCCGATTTCGGTGAATCTGCCGGCAGGCCCCCAAATTACGACCCAGCCCAAGAGCCAGGTTTTGTTTGTCGGCTCGCCGGTCTTTTTCAACGTGGCAGCCACTGGCACTTCGCCGCTGAGCTATCAATGGTTTTTTAATGGCGTGGAATTTCCCTTTGCCACCAATCCCGGTTTCGGCCTGGCGAGCGCGCCGATCTTCGCCGGCGGCGATTATTCCGCCGTGGTCGCCAACGACTTCGGTTCCGCCACCAGCGAGATCGCCACGCTTACCGTCATTGTGCCCATTTTGTCGGCGTCGCATGCGGGCAGCTCCTATCGATCGCCGGGCACGACGACCATCGCTTGCCAGCTCGATTATGCGAAGGAGGTGTCGTTGATTTCCCTGGTCTGTCGGCCGGTTTTGCCAGCGGGTTGGATGCTCGTAAGCGCCCACGGTCCCGGCCAGCCGCAGGTGGTCAACGATACCGTGGTGTTTGCCGGACCCTTCACCAACAATCCTTTGACCTTCAGCTACACCGTGAATGTGCCAGCCAACCAGGGCGGAACCAACGAGGTTCAGTCGATCATGGAATATCGCTTCGCCGGCCTGCTGAATCCGGCCACGCAAACCGCCCTTCCCGATCGGCTCAGCTTGACCGGCGAGACCTTGGCGCGCTGGACCGCCATTTTCACCGATGCCCAGGGCGTTTGCCATCTCGAGTTGGCGGGCACGGCCGGACGCGGTTACATCCTCGAAACGACGAGCGAATTCACCGGTTGGCTGGTACTGGCTACGACCAACGCCAACAGCGCCGGCCGGGTGGCATGGGTGGACCCCGGCGCGACCGATCAGCCGCACCGGTTTTACCGCGCGCGCGAGCAGTAGCTGGGAGATGCGTGGCCTCAGGCTGCACCTTACACGGTTGTGGCGGACGGATACGCCCGCGCCGTAGCGCAGACTTCCAGTCTGCTGTATCGCGGATTTCCAATCCGCTGGCCGCGCGCATGGCGGACGCGCTTGAAGGTGTGGATGCGCTGCCTAAGTCGCGCGCCCGGCCGACTGGAAGTCGGCGATACAGCAGGTTGGAAACCTGCGCTACCAGGCAATGGCCGTCCGGCCGATAAGGCTGCTTTTCAGGCATAGGTCGCCAAGA
>JADGRT010000058.1 GCA_017880715.1 Verrucomicrobiia bacterium
CGCCGGGTCGGGGGACCCGGCCTACAACGATGGTTCATGGAAGCCCCACGGCTCACGAAGTGTCGCTGTAGTGCTAACCTGGAGCGTAAATGGTGTAGCACCGTGGCACCCCGCCCAGGCGCTAAACTGTTACCTGCCTGTCACTTGCTTGCCATATCATTGATTGCCATGATCAGGGGCAAATAGGCTGCAACCAATGTCGGAAGGGTAACCAATACCAAAACTCCCATCGTAGCCGCAAAAAAGCTCACCCACGATGGCAGCTTATCTGCCCTGCGAAACCCAATCCAGAGACAGTAAACCGCTGCCAAAATCGGCAATACAATCAACCCGGGTCGAAGCGCAATACAGAACATGGTGAAACCGGGCAACTGACCTCCGTGCCCAGTGTGCGAAGCCAGTGTAAGTATCCCCCAGACAAACCAGCAAGCGATGCCGAAAACCGCCAATATGAGCGTGTGTGCGAACTTATTCATGGTATTCCTTTCTATACGTGTCGAGTATTAAGCGCGGATGGCGCGGATGTCACGGATAATATGCACTCACTTTTTGTTTGTTATCCGGTGGTTTGGTGGATTAACCTTGCCCCCAACATGAACTCCACGGCGGCCCGAATCCGAACCCGAATAGGTTTCCCCACCGGCGTGGTTTTCACACCCCCAACATGGAATAATCCCTATGCTCTCTGACACTATTCAAAACCTCGGCTGGGCGGTCGTTTTCGCCCTCGTCGGCGGCACCGTCGGCATCGTTCTTATCCTGGTTTCCGCGGTTTTCCTGCCGCGTTTCATCGATAAGATGACGCCCAATCTCGACGAGGAAAAGGAACTGATCCGTGGCAATCGGGCCGTGGCCGACTATTTCGGCCGCGTCGTGGCGGCAGCCATTCTGGGCATTAGCCTCATCGTCGCCGCCGCCATCCTGGGTGGACTCATCGCCGCCCTGCACTGAACATGAGTTTGAGATCCGCTTTTCTTTCTGGATTGTTCGGTTGGCTCATCCTGATTGGCAACACGCTGTCGGTGCTGGCTCGGGGAGGCGGCGGTTGTTTCCTGCCGGACACGCTGGTTCTCAAAGCCGACGGAACGTCGGCCTTCATCTCGGAAGTCCGCCCCGGCGATGCCTTGGCCGCTTTCACTCCGGAAGGCGAGGTTGTGTCCACAACCGTGCGGCGAATCCTCACGCATGAAGTCGATGTCTATTGGGTGCTAACCACCGACCGGATCATGCTGCGCGTCACATCTGAGCATCCGTTCTTTATTGGCAATGGCGAGTTCAGAACTTTGGAGGCACTCAAGCTTGGCGATGTCATTTTTGGTTTTGACGGACGAGGATTGAGTTCTCAAACCATCCGGAGCCTGGACCGGATTGAGGCCCGCACGCTCGTTTACAACCTCCAAACCGACGCCCCGAATACGTTTTTTGCCAACGGTATAGCGGTGCACAATAAGGGCGGCGGCTGCTTCACGCCGGGAACCCAGGTGAAAACGGCGAGCGGCGAAGTCCCCATCGAAAACCTCAGGCCCGGCGATAAGGTTGTGGGTATTTCCGATGGTAATCAACCTTTGGAAGCCACGGTCGAAGCCTGCCTCGCCCAACGGGCGCGCGTGCTAGCCCTCGATACCGACCGCGGGGTGCTCCACACCACCAGCGATCATCCGCTACGGCTTCCCCGGGGCGGCTTCCGCGAAGCCGGGAAATTGGCCGTGGGCGACGACCTGGTCTTCATGGCACAAAACGGTGCGCAGCCTGCCCGCATTCTATCTATTACGCTGGCTCCCGAAGAAACGACGGTTTTTAACCTTTCCGTCTCCTGGCCACACACGTTTGTGGCCGACGGGTTCTGGGTGCATAATAAAGGCGGCAGCTCTCATAGTTCGGGTGGCGGTTTCCACAGTTCGAGCAGCGGCGGATCAGGAGGCAGTTCGGGCGATCCCACATGGGTCCTTTTTGTCGTCATCCTCATTTTTATTATCATCGTGATCGCCGCCAAGGCCCAATCCAAGAAGAACGAGGATCTGGACTACGTTTATTCCGGCTCGGAGATCACGCGCAAATCCAGCAAAACCCTCCAATTGCTTCAGTTCATCGCCAAAGTGGATCCTCCTTACACACCCGAAGCCCTGGTGGTAGTCGCCAAGACAGCTTTCCTGCAACTGCAGCATTGCTGGCAGGAACGACGCTACGAACCCATGAAAGCCCTGCTCATGCCGGATCTTTATGCCGCCCACTGTGGTCAAATCAACGGTTTGGTCCGCAACCACGAAATCAACCTCATCGAAGGCGTCGCTATCGAGGCCATCGACCTCGTCAATGTCCGTTATCCGCATGCCGAAAACGCGCGCGAGTTCACCGCCCTGATCACCGCTCGCGCCCGCGATTATTACCTCGACGACCGCACGCAGGCCTTTCTCCGCGGCGACCAGGAACCCGCTCGTTTCCAGGAATTCTGGACTTTTCAGCGGCAAAACGGCCAGTGGCTGCTGCGTGAAATCGAACAAACCCGCGAGTCCGAGAAACTGAAGGAGGAGAATTTCTTCGAAACCTTCACCGACGACGGACTCCAAAAGGTCTATGATCACACCGCCCACGAAGGCGGTCCGGCGGGTCCCTGGCTGGAAAAGGAAACGGCCACCAAAGCCACCCGGATCGAACGCCTGCTCAACTTCCTCGTGCTCACCGACCAGATCTGGAATCGCCAGGGGATGATCGAACGGGCCCGCCAGGTTTTTCTGCCGGTCATGCTGGCCTGGGAGTCAGGCGATCCCGGCAAACTGCCCATCGACTTTTTGTTTCCCGAAATCGCCGAATCTCACCGCCAGGGCATCGCGACACTGCACGCCGATGGGCAGTCTGTGGAATACCGCAACCTTTGCGTGCGCAAGGTCGAACTGGTTTGGGTCCGAAATTTCAAAGACAACAACCAGGACGAGTTCACCGCCCGCATCAGCGCGCATGCGCAATACATCTGCCGCCAGGGAGACCGGATTCTCCGGCAGGATGAGTTCGTATCGCCCTTCGAGGAGTTCTGGACCTTCGGCCGGCGGGACGGGCAATGGAAACTCAAGGAGATCGTCCCAGCCACAGAAGGCGAGAACCTGATCAAAGAGGAAAACATCGACGAAGAAAGCAGCGCCGAACAGTTGCGCTGGTTCTACGGAAAAACCCGCGCATCGTGAAACAATGACCCCATTCGATACCCCGCCACCACCCCTATTAACCTATGTCAACCCATTCTGAATCTTCCTCGTCCATCCCGCGCCGCAAATTCCTGCAAATATCAGCCGCCACCGTGGGGGCCTTGGGAACACTCGGTCCGGCGCCAACGGCCATGGCTGCCGATACGGGCGTTACCACCACTTCACGGGTTTCCCGGAAATCCAAATACAACCGTGTCCAGGCCGGCGAATATTTAAATCGCGTCGCATTTCCGCTCGGGGGCATCGGTGCGGGTATGTTCTGCATCGAAGGCACCGGCGCCTGGTCGCATCTCTCGCTGCGCCATCGTCCCGAGGTTTTCAATGAACCTTGCGTGTTCGCCGCCATCGCCATCCGAGGCCAAACTCCGCTCGCGCGCGTGCTGGAAGGCCCGGTGCCCGGCTGGAAACTCTTTGGCGCCCCTGGCGCTGGCAACGGGGCCGGTGGTTCTTCCTTTGGCCTCCCTCGCTTTCGCAAAGCCGCGTTCAAACCCCATTTCCCCTTCGCCACCATCGCTTTATCCGACAGCCATTTGCCTTTGAATGTCAGCCTCACGGCGTGGAGCCCCTTTGAACCTGGTCAGGCCGATGATTCGAGCCTCCCAGTTGCCGCGATCGAATACACCTTCAGCAACCGGTCCCGCAAAGATCTCGAGGCGGTGTTTTCATTCAACGCCAAGAACTTCATGGCCGTGGGGAACAACCCGCAAGCAGTGCGGCCATTCCCAGGCGGTTTTGTGCTGTGGGGAGGCGCTCCCCAGGAACGCCCCTGGGAGGAAGGCGCCTTCTCCGTTTCCGTCAGCGACCCGGCTGTTAAGGTAAACCACGCCTGGTTTCGCGGCGGCTGGTTTGATGCTCTCACTCTGGCCTGGAAGGACATCGCCGCCAGCGCCGGCTACGACCGGCCACCCGTAACCGAAGGCGGCCCCGCGCCCGGAGCGTCGCTCTTCGTTCCTTTCTCGCTCGCCCCCGGCAAATCAAAAACCATCGTCCTGCGCACCGCCTGGTATGTCGGTCAAACCAATCTCCGCGTCGGCAAAGATCCCAAAACTACGCCGACACCGCCAGTCGATGCGCGTTACCGACCGTGGTATGCCGGCCGGTTTGCCAACCTCAACGAGGTCTCCACCTACTGGCGCGATCACTACGAAACCCTCCGCGGCAACTCCGAACGGTTCAGTCACTGTTTCTACGATTCCACGCTGCCTCCCGAGGTCATCGAAGCCGTCGCCGCCAACCTGACGATTCTGAAATCGCCGACGGTTCTGCGTCAGGCCGACGGGCGTTTGTGGTCCTGGGAAGGTTGCAATGACAACTCCGGCTGCTGCCACGGCTCCTGCACGCACGTCTGGAATTATGCCCAGGCCATCCCGCATTTATTTCCCGATCTCGAGCGCACGCTCCGGGAAACCGAATTTGGCCCTTCGCAAAACGAAGCCGGTCACCAGACGTTCCGCAGCTCGCTGCCCATCCGTCCGGTCGAACACGATTTTCACGCCGCCGCCGACGGCCAACTGGGCGGCATCATGAAGGTCTTCCGCGAATGGCGCATCAGCGGCGACACCGATTGGTTGCGACGGCTCTGGCCCAAAGTCAAAAGCAGCTTGAACTATTGCATCGAAACCTGGGACCCCACCGGCAAAGGCGTGATTGAAGAACCTCATCACAACACCTACGACATCGAATTCTGGGGGCCCGACGGCATGTGCACCAGTTTCTACCTGGGCGCCCTGACCGCTGCCGTGGCCATGGGCAAAGCCCTTGGCGATGCGGTCCCACTTTATGCCCAACTCCTGGAGAAAGGCCTGCGAAAAACCGAAGCCGAGCTCTTCAACGGTGAGTTTTTCATTCAACAAATCCAATGGAAAAACCTGCGCGCCAAAAATCCGCTCGAAACCCAGAGCCTGGTAGGCAATTATTCGCCCGAAGCGGTTGCCCTTTTCGAAAAGGAAGGGCCGAAATACCAGTACGGCAATGGCTGTCTGTCCGATGGCGTCCTGGGTTCCTGGCTGGCGGCGGTTTGCGGGGTGGGTCAAGTGCTCAGTCGTCCAAAGGTGGTTAGCCACCTGAAAGCCGTTCACCAGTACAATCTCAAACGAGACCTGACCGACTATGCAAACCCTCAGCGACCTGCTTATGCCTGCGGAGCCGAAGGCGGGTTGCTTCTCTGCACCTGGCCGAAGGGGGGCGAGTTGTCACTGCCTTTCGTTTATTCAAATGAAGTGTGGACTGGCATTGAATACCAGGCCGCCTCCCACCTCATCATGCTGGGCCGGGTCGAGGAAGGCCTGGAGATTGTGCGGGTTTGCCGCGATCGCTATGACGGCCGCATCCGCAATCCCTTCAACGAATATGAATGCGGTCATTGGTACGCCCGCGCCATGTCATCGTATGCCCTGCTGCAAGCCTGGAGCGGAGCGCGCTACGATGCGGTGGAAAAAAACCTCTACTTGCAGCCGAGCGTCCCAGGCAATTTCCGCTGCTTTTTTGCCACGGCAACAGGTTATGGGACTGTCGGCGTCAAAAATAATAAGCCGTTCGCCGAGGCTGTTCATGGCACGTTCGATTTCCGCGCCATCCAGTACACACCGGCCCCTGCCGTTTCAGAGAGGCGAGCGAGCCCCACAATTCCAATTTCGGAGGGGCGAGCTCCGGGAGCCCCACAATAAATGGGCGGCGTGTAACCTGGTTTGAGGAACGGCGCACGTCCGCACCAGGGCCAATTCGCCTTTCTCCGGCGGTTGCGGCTATTGCCGGCGCCGTTCGGTGCGTTTGTTAGCGGCCACGGAATTCCTGCTTGTGTGTCACCGGCATCCCGCTATTTTGGCCACTCTAAAAACTCTTGTGATGAGCGAAATGAGTCAAACCAACACTGTCCCTGAAACGTCCGCGCCGCCGGTGGACCGCCAACGGATGGACGTGGACGTGGTTTGTGTCGGCTTTGGACCGGCCATGGGCGGTTTCCTGACCACCTTGTCGCGAGGTCTGCTCAAGCCCGACGGCACGCCGCTGGTCGAAAGCGCCGCCGCACCCGGCCTGCCTCCACAGGTCATCTGCTATGAACGCGCCGATGATCTCGGCTTCGGCGTTTCCGGAGTCGTCACTAAGGGGCGCAGCATACGAGAAAGTTATCCTGACCTTGATCCGGCCCAGATTCCCCTGACCGCGCCCGTCACCAGCGAAAAGGTTCTCTACCTGCTCGATCCGGTCGGCGCGAGCCGCCGCTCGCTGGGCTTGCGCGTCATAGACCACTTGGTGCGCGCGTTTAAGTGGGCGTTGCCTTTCGAAAAGGATGCCGTGTCTCTGCCTTACATTCCGCCTTTCCTGCAAAAACACGGCGGTCTGGTCATGTCCATTGGCCAATTCAATCAATGGGTTGCCTCACAAGTCCTCGGCAGCGGTACGGTTCAAATCTGGCCGGCCACCCCGGTCGCTCAGCCGCTCATCGAGAACCACCAGGTCGTCGGCGTGCGACTCATGGATCAAGGCACCGACCGCCAGGGCAAACCGGCGGACGGTTTCATGCCCGGCATGGACATTCGCGCGGCCTTGACGGTGATCGGCGACGGTCCCGTGGGCCCGATCGGCAAGCAATTGGAGGATCATTTCGGCCTGCCGGAGGGACATCACCAATACGACTGGGCGGTGGGCATTAAAATGGTGGTGAACCTGCGCGAAGACGTGGATTTAAAACCGGGCGCCGTCCTGCACACCTTCGGTTATCCCGAGCCCGAAATCTTCGGCTTCATGTACGTCCATCCCGACCGGGTGGCGTCGCTCGGTATTTTTGTGCCGTCCTGGTTCGATAGTCCGGTGCGCACCGCCTATCGCTATCTTCAGCATTGGATGATGCATCCGTACCTTTGGCGGTATCTGGAAGGGGGCACGCTGCGGTCATGGGGCGCCAAAACCCTGCAGGAATCCGGCAAGCGCGGCGAACCCTTCCTGGCCGGCGATGGCTACGCCCGCATCGGCGAAGGCTCGGGCAGCACCAACGTGCTCACCGGCTCCGGCGTGGACGAAGCCTGGGCAACCGGAAGGCAATTGGCGGAAGGTGTTCTCGAACTGCTGAAGCAGAAAAAACCCTTCACCAAGGAAAACCTCGAACAAACCTACGTCCAACGCCGCCGCAATAGTTGGATCGAGACCGAAGGGCACCAGGCGGAAAAGGCGCGGGACGGATTCCATCACGGGGTTCTCACCGGTCTTATTGGCATGGGGCTGGCTGGGTTTACCGGCGGCCGTTTGAACATCCCAGGCAAACACCAGCCGCCGCACCAGCGATTGCCTTCTGTCGAAGAGTATTACCGGGGCAGAATCGCCCCCGAGGAAATCGCCAAAATCCGCCAGGAATGCCGCGCCAAAGGCCTGCCGACCCACGACGCCCTGATGGACCGCTGCGGCTGGCCGACCGTCCCGCACGACGGCAAATTGCTCGTCTCGCATCAGGACGCCCTGCTCATGGGCGGCAAGGTCCAGGCGCCGGCGGGCTATGCCGACCACGTGGTTTTCCTCTACCCGGATCTCTGCGAACAATGCGGTTCGAAGATTTGCATCGAAATCTGCTCCGGACAGGCCCTGATGCCGGGTGAAACAGGCGTTCCCGCCTTCGACCGCGAAAAATGCGTCCATTGCGGAGCCTGTCAATGGAACTGCGCCCAGCCGCATCCGAGCCAACCCGGCCGAACCAACCTCGCTTTTCGCGCCGGCGCCGGCGGCCTGCACTCGGCGGATAATTAATTGACGCAGCGCCAAGGCCCGCGCGGCGACCCCGCTCTCCGCGGACCGCACGCCGTAATCCGTATCGGAGGGGCGAGCTCCGGGAGCCCCCATCGTCTTCCGCACCCCGGCGGTCCGCCATTCGGTAAGTCAGGGCGTCGCGGAGCTCCGCCCTCCGATCCTAACTCCTAACTCCTAATTCCTAGTCCCATTCCCCCGTTGACATTTTTGCCTTCACCGAAAATGATCTTGCCGCCCGCATGACACACCTGCAAAACATCCTGCGCTTCGGCTGGCCGTATTTGCGACAGTACTGGCCGCGGTTTGCCACGGGCATCCTGCTGGGCATTCTCTTTGGCGCCATCAACGCCAGTTTCCTCTGGGTCACCAAAACGGTGATCGACCGCATGTCGCCGGCCAAAGCGCCGGTGGCCAAAACCGAACCAGCCCTGGGCGTGGCGGTTGCCACCCCTGCCCTCACAAACCAGGCATCGAAAAGCGGGATCGATGAACTGAAAAACCGGCTCGACGGACTGAAAACCAATATCAACAACCAGGCTCAACAGACCATCGATCCTTGGCTGCCCCGGCAGGGGCGAAAGTTGGACTGGGCTCAGGTCTTGGGCGGGCTGCTGTTGTTTCCCCTGCTGGCCGCCGTCCGCGGTTCGGTCGGTTACCTCAGCAGTTATTGCCTGGCCTGGGTCAGCGAACGCGTCGTCAATGACCTGCGCGTGGACGTGTTTAAGAAACTCAGCGGGTTGTCGCTCGACTTTTACAACCGCTCGACCATGGGCGACCTGATCACGCGCGTGAACGGCGACACCGCCGCGCTGCAACGCTGCCTGAGCCTGGGCCTTTCCGATCTGGTCAAGGAGCCATGCACCATTATCGGAATGTTCTTCGGGCTATGCGTGTTGGATTGGAAACTCACCCTGGGAGCCATGGTCTTCTTCCCGCTTTGCGTGGTGCCGATGATCATTCTGGGCCGAAAAATTCGGCGCGCGGCCAAATCCGGCCTCAAAACCAACATCACGCAATCCAGCCTGCTGGTGGAAATGCTCGGGGGCATCCGCGTGGTTAAAGCCTTCGGGCTGGAAGCCACCCAGGTTGAAAGATTCCGTAAACTGTCGCGCGAGTTGATTCACTTCACGATGAAAAGCGTGCGCGCCAAGGAACTGATCAATCCCCTCATCGAGACCATTGCCATGCTCGGCTTCGGCATCCTGATCGTAGTCATCGCCTACCAGCAGCGGAGCTTCGCCAACATGGTCATCTTCCTCATGGGCATGGCCCTCATCTATACCCCGGTCAAGAAACTCGCCGGCATTCACGTGCTCTTCCAGCAAACCAGCGTGGGGGTGGACCGTCTCGTCCACATCATGAACGAGCAGCCGACGGTCAAAGAACCGGTGCAACCCATGCTGATCAAAACCTTCACGTCGCACATCGCGTTCGAACACGTCAGCTTCGCCTACGGCAACCAGCCGGTGCTGCAAGATATCAACCTGGCGATTCCGCGCGGCCAAAAGCTGGGCATCGCCGGGGAGAGCGGCTCTGGGAAAAGCACCTTGGTGAATCTGCTCTTCCGGTTTTACGATGCCACCCACGGCGCCATCAAAATCGACGGCACCAACGTGCGGGATTTTTCGCTGCGAGATTTGCGCCAGCTCATGGCGCTGGTCAGCCAGGAAATCGTGCTGTTCGATCAAACCGTGGCCGAAAACATCGCCTGCGGCAAACCCGGCGCCACGCGCGAGGAAATCGAAGCCGCCGCCCGCGCCGCCTCCGCGCGCGAGTTCATCCGCGAGCAACCGCAAGGCTATGACACGCGGATCGGCGAACGCGGGGTCAACCTGTCCGGCGGCCAGCGGCAACGCATCGCCATCGCCCGGGCTTTCGTGCGCAACGCCCCCATCCTGGTCCTGGACGAAGCTACGGCGGCGCTGGATTCGCACGCCGAGGCCGAAGTGCAGGCCGCCATCGACCGGCTCGCCGAAAACCGCACCGTCGTCTGCATCGCCCACCGGCTGTCCACGCTCGCGTCGATGGACCGCATTGTGGTTCTGTCCCGGGGTCGCATCATTGAACAGGGTGGTTTTAAAGAATTACTCCAAGCCAAGGGTCTCTTCGCCGCCATGGCGGGTAAACAAGGCATTCACCGCGCTCCTTGACGCCCGGTGGCTGCGTTCGGAAGAACGCGGCTGATTTGAACCTCGCCGCAACGGATGCCACACCATTCATTCCCCTGAAAAAGTCCGGCCTACTGAGGCCTGCTGGGCGCCTGCCCCCGTCCGTTCCAGCCCTCATTGGGCGAATGGACCCAACAAAGCCAGCCACCGGCGGACGCGAATTGCCCCCGTGATTGCACAACTCGCGCAATGGCAATCGGATCAGACGTGAAAAAACCGCGCCCTGTTCCAACCGGTGGAAGTGGCATGCTTTAGGCTTTGACTCCCCCTGGTCAATTAAAACCACGACTGAGTGGTTTATATAACTAACCCAACCCTGGTATTATGAACTTGAACTTTTCGAAATTCAAAGCCCTGGCGCTGATTTCCAGCGCCGCTCTCCTTCAAACTTTATTGGCCGCCGATGCGCCCCCGTTGTCGTCCACGCCCGCAACGGTGCCGGAAGTGCGGATTCTGGCCACGGACCCGACGGCGTTGGCCGGAACCAGCACCGCCGCCTTTACCTTGGTCAGAACAGGAACCACCAACGCCAATTTGGTGGTGCATTATGCCATATCGGGAACCGGCTCGAATGGCGTTGATTATGCGGCCATCCAGGACGCCAGCACCATCCCCGCCGGCTACCTGGCGGTGGACATCCTGATCCAGCCCCAAATTGCCGCCTTGAGCCGCG
>JADGRT010000424.1 GCA_017880715.1 Verrucomicrobiia bacterium
CTGGTATGGGGAAGGGAACCAAACGCCGCACAGGACGGACAGAAGCGTTGCGAAATAGCGTAATACGAACATCGAATGCATGCCGTACCACGTCCTGATTCCCATCGTTAGTCAATCCTAAACCGCCACCCGGCCGTCTTGATGGATTTCGTCCTCGTCCCTCGTCCTCGTCCTCGAATTATCAAAATCACAGATCGAGGACGAAACTGAGGTGCGCGACTGGCATCGGCGGACCCTGCATGAATCGCGCGGACCAGAGCTCCGAAAAACCTGCGTTGCACCCGCCGGCAACTTCTTATGCAATTGCCCGTTGAAAAGTGGACGTACTGGGTCTATTTTCTTCCAGTCATGCTTGATGACCGATCTTACATGCGAGAGCCCGAGTACGAACGACGGTGGTCGGCGACGATGGTGTTGCTGATCGTCAACGCCGTTATTTTCTTCGTTCAGGAAATCGTGCGTCATTACACTCGCTGGCCGGTTAATGAGTACTTCGCTTTAAGCTTGGACGGTCTGAAACACGGGTATGTCTGGCAGTTGCTGACCTTCCAGTTCATGCATGGGGGACTGATGCATCTGCTCCTGAATTCCCTGGCTATTTACGTTTTTGGCCGGCCGCTGGAGGCAACGCTGGGCAAAAACTCTTTCCTTAGGTTATATTTCCTAAGCGGTGTGGCCGGAGGCCTTCTCCAAACAGCCGCCAGTTGGCTGGCGGTGACGGTCTTTGGCTCCCACCTCTTGGGAGGCAGCGTATTGGGCGCTTCGGCAGGCGCTTATGGCCTGGTCGCCGCTTACGCCGCCATGTTCCCGGAACAACCCCTGACGCTCCTCCTGGCATTCATCATCCCCGTTTCCATGCGCGCCAAATTCCTGCTGCTGTTCAGCGCGCTGCTGGAGATTTTTTGGATTTTGGTTCCCGGCGATAACGTGGCCCATGCCGCCCACGTTGGCGGCATGCTGGGCAGTTTGGCTTATGTGATTTGGGTGGTGCATCCGCCCAACGGCCTGATTCGCTGGCCGTCCCGGCGAACCATCGAGCCCCCCCGCGAACTGGTGCATACGGCCGTGCCGAAACGCAGTCTCTGGCAACGCTCCCGCGCCGAGAAACCCGACGATCTGCCCACCGCGGAATTCATCAGCCGCGAGGTGGATCCCATCCTGGATAAAATTTCCGCCCACGGCATCCAAAGCCTGACTCTTGGCGAGCGCCGCATCCTCGAAGCCGCCCGCAACAAGATGGATAAGGGTTAGATTCTACTGCGGCAGGCAGATGCTCCTTGGCAAGGGCGAAATCTCCGGGGTAGTCTGTCCGCGTTTATGGCGACGATTAAACCTTTTGCCGCGCTTCGCCCCAGGGCCGACGAGGCCGCGCAAATCTGCGAACTGCCTTATGACGTGATGTCCTCGGAGGAAGCACGCGCAATGGCTGCCGGCAAGCCCCTGAGCTTTCTTCATGTCAGCAAACCCGAAATCGATCTCGATCCCAAATGGGATGTCCACGACGAACGCGTTTATGCGCGCGGGCTTGAAAATTTCCGCCGCCTGATTTCCGAGCGCCACCTAATCCAGGACGCGCAGCCCGGTTTCTATCTCTACCGGCAAATCATGGGCGCGCATACGCAGGTTGGGCTGGTGGCCGTCGCCAGTTGCGAGGAATACCTGCAAAACATCGTTAAAAAGCACGAATTGACCCGGCCGGACAAGGAAGACGACCGCGTCCGCCACATCGAAACGCTGGAATCCCAGACCGGCCCCGTGTTCCTAACCTACCCCGCCCAACCGGCCGTGGATCGGATGGTCCAGGCCCAAACACAGAAAACTCCCGCCGTCGATTTCACCGCCAGCGACGGAGTCCGCCACACCTCCTGGGTCATCAACCAGCCCGAACACATTCGCGACCTCGAATCCGCTTTCGCCATAATTCCCTATCTGTACATCGCCGACGGTCATCATCGCAGCGCGGCAGCGGCGCGGATTTATCGATCCCGGCAGGGACGGGGCCGAAGCGGTTTTTTCCTGTCGGTTATTTTTCCGCACAACCAGATGCAAATCCTGCCGTACAACCGGGTATTGAAGGATTTGAACGGGTTGACGCCGGCGGACGTCCTGGAAAAACTAGCCGCCGTCTTCACTCTCTCGACGCCTGGTTCAGCCCAACCGGCGCAGACACACGAGCTGGGATTCTATCTCGCTGGGCAATGGCACACGCTCAAGTTTCGCGAAGCGCTGTTGACCTCGCCCGATCCCAAAGAGCGTCTCGACGTCAGCCTATTGCAGCAGCACGTCCTGACCCCGCTGTTCGGCATCGACGATCCGCGCACCAACCAGCGCATCCAGTTTGTGGGCGGGATTCGCGGCCCGGCGGAATTGGAGAAACTAGTGAACACCGGCCAGGCCGCCTGCGCCTTCTCGATGTTCCCTACGAGCATCGAAGATTTGATGGCGATTGCCGACGGCGGTGGCCTCATGCCGCCCAAGAGCACCTGGTTCGAACCCAAGCTGCGTGACGGCATGTTTTGTTATCTGATCTGAAGCCCCCAACGTGCTACCCTCTGATCACCCGGATCCCCTGTAAGACTGGCGGATGGCCGGGTGGTATGGCAGCCGGACGGGAGCGGATCGGAGCTGATGGGTCTGCCCGAAGGATTGATTCTCGATTCTTCCACCTCGGCACTTGAGGAGGGAAAATGATTTTCCCCACACGCGTGGGGGTTGGGGTGCAACTCGCTTTTTTCGTAGCATCCGGCGTGAGCCGGATCACTTTTCTCGGCCGAGCATTCGAAAAGCTGCGTCAGACTCGGAGGTTTGAGCCGACTCACGTCGGCTGCTACGTTGTTGTAGCGCGGACAGCCTGTCCCCTATGCAGCCCTGGCCGGGTGAAAGCCAACCACAACCGGGAGGCCATTCTAAGCGGGCGAGGACGTCCAATGTCACTAAGATTTCAGGGTCATCGGAAAGCGCCAGAGGACTGGCGCAGTCCAAAACGCTTCGCGCATTCACGGCCGGTGCGAGCCGGCGCCAGCTTTTGGACTGCGCCAGTCCTCTGGCGCTTTGGGAAGGACGC
>JADGRT010000425.1 GCA_017880715.1 Verrucomicrobiia bacterium
CTCGCGCGTTTCGTGAATATTGCTGCCGGTGGAGAGATCCATGACCGTATCGGCGCCCCAGCGGGTTGCCCAGCGCATCTTTTCCACCTCTTCCTCGATGCTCGAAGCCAGCGCCGAATTGCCGATGTTGGCGTTGATTTTCACCAGGAAATTCCGGCCGATGATCATGGGTTCGCATTCCGGATGATTCAGGTTGGCGGGAATGATGGCCCGCCCGCGCGCAATTTCAGCGCGCACAAATTCAGGGGTGATCTCGCGCGGGATGGCCGCGCCCCAGGATTGGCCGGGATGCTGAAAATCAGGCGCCTGGCGCGGCGGATGGGAAGCCGGCTGGCGGGCGGATGTCGGGGGCAACTGCCGGCCAAGGTTTTCCCGGATCGCCACATATTCCATCTCCGGCGTGACGATGCCGCGCCGCGCGTAATGCAACTGCGTCACCGCCCGTCCGGGTTTAGCCCGCCAGGGCAGGCCGGTCGCGGTGGGGGCCGATACCGGGGTCGATCCGCCGGTTTCTTCGACGTCTCCCCGCCGCAAAATCCACTCCCGCCGCAAGGGCTTCAGCCCCTGGCGCCAATCGCCGGACTGATCGGGGTCGCCCCCCGGACCGCTGGTGTCGTAAATCCGAACCGGTTCGTTGGTTTCCGTGCCGCCGTGAAGGAGCGGGGTGGGCGAAAGCTCGACTTCCCGAAAGGGAACGCGCAGTTCGGGATGAAGATTCCCGGCCACATAAACGCGCCGACCCGCGGCCGGCGCGGGCGGGTCATTAATTTCCCGCGGTGGTTGGACATCGCTCATGCGTCAAGCCGGCTTAGAACAGCAGTTTACCATGCAACAGGACCCCGCCAAAGGCGTGGCTTACGCCGCTCAGAATGATCAGACTGATGGCAACCATCAGGAACAAACCGAATCCGCTGCACTGTTCCGGTTCCAAGGACATCCCCACGCCGTGGTATAACACCCGAACCATCAGCCCCACGCCCAGCGTCCAGCTAAACCAGGTGTTGAGCCCCGGCGCCGCGTCCAGAAACCGCATCAACAACAACGGGCTTAACCCGTAGGCCACCGTTCGAAAACAAGCCGCATATCCTGGCAGGCACCGAAAGCCTTCGGACACCCACTGCACCAGCTTGGCCCCGCCGAACAGCAGGACCAGCCATAAGCCTATCTGCCCAAGCTCGTAACGCAGGATGGTGTCTTGCGAAAACATCGTCACCCGGTGAAACTCTCCCCGCGTTTCCCCCCAGTGTAGCAACGCATAGCCTTCCACCAGCGAACTGGACAACAACAAGGGGAACACCACGACCAGCAAGACTTTCAAGACTCCCCAGCGGGCTTGGGAAATGCTCAGCCAGGTCGTGGGACCGGCAAAAATCAATTGAATCGCTTTTATCATGGTTTGACAACAACGTCTTCCGGCCGGACTTCCAGGCATTCATCCTGATCTTCCCACACCATAGCCGGATAAAAATCAAGCAGCCTCGGCACAATCTGCGTCCCGAGAAACCCCAGCATGGTCTCGGCCTGCGTGGCCGCAGTCTCCAGCGCCTGATCGTAATCCGCAACCCGGCGCTGCTCTTCCTCATCCCAATGCGCCACGGCATGCACGGGCGCGTAAGATTCGGCCCAGCCGCGGATCGGCGATTGGAGGTCGTCCGGGATCTCCGCCAACGGCACCACCGTATCGCCGCAATGCTGGCAGATCAGGCCCGATTCCAGCACCTCGCGGGTCAGCAGGGGCAGCAGCGGCGCCCGGCAGCAATTCGACTCCGGGTAGGCCGCCGGCGCCGTGGCCAGCCGCTGCAACCAGATTTGCCGGTCGTGCGCCCATCGGCTCGCCACTCGATACGCGCCGATGAGCGGATGGGAGAGCCGCCAAACATGACCTTCCAACTGGCCCAGCGTCTGCGCCATCCAACGCGCCAGCGTCAGATCGTCGAATTTCCGAAAGGCCTGGCTATACTCATCCCAGAGCCTATCCATGGGCGATTCCGCAAGATTAGCCATGACGAAAACGAGAGCTTGGCTGCCCTGCGCCGGTTTGTCGAGCCTGCAGAAATAAATTTGGACATTCACCCCAAAACGATTAAAGTTCGCTCCGCAAAATGAAAACCAGTCACACCATCCCGGTTTTAATGGTCCTGCTGATCGCGAGCCTGGTGATCAACGCGGGTTTGTCGTATCAATATTTGCGGTCCATGCGAAAGCTCCAGGAAATGCAATCCGTGCGGATCCAGATTACCCGAGTTTTAACCGTCTTTCAAGCCATGGTGGGCGACGCGGCCGAGTACGGCAAACGCAACCCGGCCATCCTGCCCATTCTCCAACCCATCCTCTCCCAAGCCACACCGCCAAAGCCGACGCCCCCGCCCACCGTCAAGCCCGCTAAATAACGCACCCCAACCGGAGGTCTGACAGATGAATCCAGATATGAACCTCGAGCCTACCACTCCCGCCCCAGCCACCACCGAACCGTCGGTGGCCACTCTGCACCAGGAACTGCAATCCCTGCGCCTTCATTTTTCCACCCTGCTCATCCTGCTGCTGGTGGTGAATGCCATCTTCGCCTTGTTCAGCGCGCGCCAATTCCTGGCCATCCGCCGCCAGTCCACGGAAATCGAACAAGCCGCCTACGATTACAAGAGAAACCTGGAACCCAAGATCAAAGACGTGGCACTCAAATTGTGGGCCTTCGGCCAAACCCATCCCGACTTTGCCCCGATTATCGCCAAATATCCGCGACCGGATCAAACGCCGGCCGAAGCCCAGCCCGCCACCCTGTTGCCGCCGAAAAAGTGATCAAGGTCCCTCGGCCTGCGGCAATCGGGTCCCGCACAAATGGCAGTAATTTGCCCCGGGTGGACAGAGGGCGTCGCAGGAAGGACAGTGGGTCTGCGCTTCGAGGTGCCGTTGGTGGATGATCAAATTCCGAATATAGGGAATCCAGGCGAACGCATAGGCGAAAATGAAGACGGAGTCTTTCTGATAAAACAGGGCATACGACAGCAGCAACAGGGATCCGGTCAAGCTCAGCCACCAGAACGCCGCCGGCACCAC
>JADGRT010000059.1 GCA_017880715.1 Verrucomicrobiia bacterium
TCCGGCTGGCTTTCCAGATAAGCCTTGGAGCGGTAGATCCAGCGTTCCTTGCCCAAGTCATCGGCGCGGTAGCCTTTCATCTGCAACTGCTCCAGCGGGCCGGGTTCCTTGAAGCAACGGCCGCAGCGTTGGCACGTGCTCATGAACAGGTCGAGCTGCTGCTGGATGTCGCCGATCTGGTCGGTGGCGTTTTCGAATTCCTTGCTCATGGTGATCGCTTTTTCCGGGCAGACATCGGCGCAGCGGCCGCAATAGGTGCAACGGCGTCCCAGGTATTTCAAAATGCGCACCTCCTGGCAGACATCGTACACCAGGATTTCACGAGCCGGGCAGTTGTTGGCGCAGCCGGCGCAACCGATGCACTTCATCGCGTCAAACAGGGGACGGCCGCGAAAGCGCTCGGGCAGCGGCCGCGCCTGGCGGGGGTAGGGCAGGGTGACTTTGCCGGCCCGCAGGCAGATCAGTGTTTCCTTGAATTTGCTGAGTAATGACATGGCGGCTTCCTCAAAGTTCAATAGCCATACACGGCCATCCCCAAAGCAATCACGGAGATGCCCACTAATAGGGCGTAATACCGAATGGCTTGATCCATTCGGTAGCGCGCATGCGTGGCCGCAACCCAGGTTACTCCCAATACCATAACCAGGCATTTGGCGAGGTGAATTAAAACATCCAAAGGATACAGGCCGGTGTGCCCCCACGGTATGAATAGGGCTACGAACAGCGCGCTGTAGATGACCAGCTTGGCCATTTGCACGTATTTAAACAGGGCTAGTTTGGGGCCGGAATATTCCATCAGCGGTCCTTCCATGATTTCCGTTTCGGCTTCGGCAATGTCGAAAGGCACCCGTTGCACGAATGCCTGGAAAGAGATCAGCATAACCCCCAGCATGATCAATCCCGACCACGGAAAGCCTGCCGCGGCATAAACCGATCCGGCGAGGACCTGGTCGAGCCGGAACGAGTGAACGTGGATGGCGCCGATAACCATCGCCACGACCAGCAGCGGCTCGAGCGTGATCAGGGACATCATCTCGCGATTCATGCCAATGAGTGAATAAGTCGAGCCGGCGGCCAATCCTGCCAGCATGGTGGCAATCCCGCACAGCGTCAGCAGGTAGATCAATACCAACACATCGCCGATTCCATTGGCAGGCGCGTGCGAGCCGAAAGGCACCAGGCAGGCGACCGTCATGATCGCCGCAAACGACAGGTACACCGCGAACCGTTGCATGGGCGGCGACTCACCCGATTCGATATCTTCCTTGCCCAGGAGCTTTAGCAGATCGTAATAGGGCTGCCAAAGCGGCGGGCCTTGCCGCGACTGGATTCGAGCCGTCAGCTTGCGCAGCACACCTTCAAAAAAGGGCGCTACGATCAGGACGATGACCACATTCGCCAGTCCGCCAAGAATCTCGATGATCGCTTTGCCGCTCATAGCACCTTCCTTCGCGCCATTTCTCTCAACTCCTCCTGCGTGTACACCGTCGTTTTCCCCGACCGGATATCCACGATTTCCATACGGTCGGTGCAGGAGAAGCACGGATCGATGCTGCCCAGTGAGATGGTCATGTCAGCCAATTGCTGGTCCTTGATCATGGCGGGAATGCCCTGGAGATTCTGATAGGTGGGCGCACGCACCCGCCAGCGGCGTGGACGGTTGTTTTCGCCCGTAATGACAAAATGATGGGCTTCGCCCCGGGGCGCCTCCACGGACGACATGCCCATGCGACCGATCGGCAGTTCGTCCGGGAGCTGCAATTGAAGCGGACCTTCCGGCATTTTTTCCAGACACTGTCGGATGATGCGAATGGACTCAAAAACCTCCTGGGCTCGCACCAACAGACGCGACCAGACGTCGCCGCCGGTGCCGGTGATAACCTTGAATTCGACGCGGTCATACGCGGCGTACGGGTGGTCCCGCCGACAATCGATGTCCACGCCGGCGGCCCGCGCGACCGGTCCGATCAGGCCGACATTCTTGACCAGCTCGGGGCTGGTGACGCCGATGCCGAGGGTTCGCTTTTGCAGGTTGCGATCACCCGCGACGGCTTCGACCACCGCCCGCCATTCCTGCTCGACCTTGAGCAGCACCTGCTGCAATTCCGCCTTAAGTTCGGCCGTAAAGTCCCAGCGCACGCCGCCAATCAAACACAGCGCGTAGGTCTTGCGATTGCCGCTGATTTTCTCCGCCATCCACATCAACGGCTCGCGAATGCGAAAACTCTGCATGAAAAGCGTATCGAACCCCACGATGTGACAGGCCAGGCCCACCCAAAGCAGATGGCTGTGGAGCCGCTCCAGCTCGAGCATGATGGTGCGGATAAACTCGGCGCGCGGGGGCGGCTTGATGGCCGCCGCCTGTTCGACTGCTTGGGCGTAAGCCACATTATGCACGCAGCCGCAAATGCCGCAGATCCGCTCGGCGGCCATGGGAATCTCGTTGTAGGTGAGCACCGACTCGCCGAGTTTCTCGATGCCGCGATGCGCCATGAAGCCGCGATACTCGCAGCCCCGCACCATTTCGCCTTCCACGTAAAGCCGGAAATGCGCCGGTTCATCGAGGGTGGGGTGAAACGGTCCGAAAGGTATGACCATGCAGCCCTCCGGCGGTTCGTCGAACGCAAATTCGCGATCTTCGTCATATCCCTCCGGAACAAAATTCCAGGCTACATCTTTCCGCAACGGATGTTTGCCCTCAGGCCAGCCATCGGGCAGCACCAGCCGTTTGGGGTAAGGGTGTCCAACCGGCTCGATGCCCAGCAAATCGCGAAATTCGCGTTCCGCCCAGTTCGCCGCCGGCACTTCCTTCGAGATGCTGTCCACTTTCGGCGGGTTGCCGGTCAAGTGCGTCAGCAGGCTGCACAGCAGGCCCGTTCGATCAAAGGCAAAATGGTGCGCCACCAGAAAACTATCCGAATACGGCCGGTCATCGGAACCAATGCTGGTGACATAACGCGCATCCAGATCTCGAAACACGAACCGGCATATGCTTTTGAGCGCCGCTGAATCCACGAAGACAAACAAACGGCCGTTCCCGGGCAGGTCGGCCCGCTGGATGGCGACTCCAAATTGATCCTTCAACCGTTCGATGATTTTGTGTGCGGGCATGGTTACGCAGGGTTAACGGGGGGTGAAGGGGTTTGGGCCACCGGAGCCGGCCGCTGCGGTTTGGCGGGCGCGCCGCCCAGCCAGTGGAAATAACGTTTTAGCGCGCCATAAAAGTGATCGGCATGATACCGGTTTTGATACGTTTCCCGGGCATAGCCGCAGAGCCAAGGCACGGTTTGCCGCCGCTGCGCCCCGCCCAGTTTGGTCAGGGCGCGGGCCAGGACGATGAGAAGACCCACCACCATCACGAGAGCTACCGGCGCCAGCACGGCATTGCCACCCAAACCTTGCGCGCCCCGCCAGAGTCCCCAGGTGACCGGGGTTGACTTGGCCAGGACGGTTCCGAAACCTTGCTGACTGGCTTGCAGGGCGTGGTGGATGATGCTCAGGGCTACCATGGGAAACAACCCCAGCCCCACGCACAGGGTCGCCAGCACCAATTGGGGCAAGCGCATCATCCAACCGACTTCCAACGAGGGTTGCCGCGCCGCCTGGGCGGCCACCAGACTGCTGGTGCGCGAAAGAAAACTTACGCCGAAGAATTTCATGAAGAGGGCCAACGTGATCGCGCTGGTGAAGATCGCCACCACGGCGCAGATCGGCAGAAACCGGGCGGCTCCGTCCGCCTGAAGGGTGGCCACGTAGATGCACCATTTGCTGGCAAACCCATTGAACAACGGCACCCCGGCGATGGACAAGGATCCAATCAAGGCGGTGATCGCCGTAAAGGGCATGTGCTTCATCAGTCCGCCGAGTTTGTTCATGTCCTGCGTGCCCGTGGCATGCAGGATCGATCCCGCATTAAGAAATAAAAGACTCTTGAACAGGCCGTGATTGATCGTGTGGAACAACGCGCCGTATAACCCGAACGCTGCCAGGTTGGTCAGCCGCGCATCGGACGACGCGAGCAAACAGAGGCACGCGCCCAGTCCCAGCAGGATGTAGCCACCTTGGCCGATGCTCGAAAAGGCCAGCAGCCGCTTGGTCTGGTGCTGTCGCAGGGCTTGCGTCGTGCCAACAAACAGGGTGATCGTGCCCAGGACCGCGATGATCGCGCCCCACATGGCCATCGGATAATCCGCTTTGGCTTCCGGCGGAACCAGCCATAAAAAGTATCGCATCAAACCATAGACGCCGGTCTTGATCATGACACCCGATAGCAGGGCGCTGACGGGTGACGGCGCGGCTGGATGGGCATCAGGCAACCAGATTTGTCCAAACGGCCAGGTGCCCAGCTTGATGCCAAAGCCCACCAGGAATAACGCAAAAGCCACAGCTACCTGGATGGGATGCTCACGTAACAACAACGGCAGGTGTTCGCTGACCGTGTCAAAATCATAGATCAGATGGGCGCTGTTGACGGCGCCGGTAACACCTTTCGCCGCCAGCATGCCCGCGCCGATCATCGTGGCGGCACAGGCGATCTGCATCATGGCCAGGTATTTGTTGGCGGCGTGAAGGTTCTCGGGTTTGTCGTGCTCGTACCGGATCAGGGCATAGCCGGTCAGGGTCATCATCTGCCAGAAGATGAAAAAGAAATACATCATGTCGGTGGTGCTCACCAGGCCGTACATGGCGGCGATAAACAGTAAAAAATTCGGGTAGTATCGCCGCACACTGTAGGCGCGGTAATGATCCAGGTAGGCGATGGAGTACAAAGCGGCCGGCAGGGCCACGGTGGCGATGAGTCCAAGAAAAATGGCGCTCAGACCGTCCACGTACAATCGCAGGGCGAAACCCATCTGCGGCACCGTTAAGAAGGTGAAAGCTTTGCCGGGTCCATACAGCAGCACCCGGGCCACGGCATGAAAAGTCAGCAAGCTGGAACCGGCGACGCATCCAAAGGCAATCCATCCGGCCAGCGTGCGTCGCGAGGCCACCCATCCGGTGAGCAGGGCGCCGAGGCCACAAAGCAACATCGCGGCGACCATGGCGTGTTCGGGGCTCATGGCTTGAGGTTCTCCATTTCAACGGCTGGCATACGAGCTTGCCAGACGTCCAGGGCGTTTCGGGACTGCGGCACGATCAGGGAGGCGAGCAAATCGCGGAGGAGAACGAGGGTGGTTTGTACCGGTTCCGAGAGGGCAGCGCCAGGTTTCAAAGATAGGGGTTGAACGCCGAGCAGCCAGGCTCGGCTGTGGTGGTTGGACTCCACCATGCCCGCCAGCAAACTCAAGGACAGTTTGTGGGTGGAGACTTGCGGAAACCGCGCCCAGATTTCGCTCGCATTCAGCCAAACCACCGAACCGGGCGCGCCCGAAAAATGCACGGCATCGAGGAATATCACGTGATCGAAAAGGTCATGCGAAAGGCGGTTGACCCAGAGCTCCGGTGATGTGTCGGCGATCACAACGGAGATCCGTGGCGAGGTCTGCCCGACAGGGGCCAAAGTCTCGGCCAGTCGCACCCCGAAACCGTCATCGCCCAGCTCGACGTTGCCGATGCCGACCAGGCAAACGCGGCCTTTCAATGCGGTGTTCAATTGAGCGCGCAGATCCGGCATCAGATGTCTTCTCCCAGTTTTTTGATCTGCTCGAAGGTGAACACCGGTCCGTCCATGCAGACGTAGGCGACGCCGATGCAGCAATGACCGCATTTGCCCACGCCGCACTTCATGTATCGCTCGAGCGTGGAAACGATGTTGCGATCCGCAAACCCCATGGTGGTGAGATCCTTGATCACGAATCGGAACATGATGGGCGGCCCGCACACGAAAGCGATGGTGTCCGCCACCGGCACCTGGACGCCTGGTTTCTTGAACAGGCTGCCCACCACGCCGACGTTGCCTTTCCAATCCGGATCGCCGCGGTCAACGGTCAAATTGAATTCGACGCCGGCGGATTGCTCCCACTGGCGCAAGTTGGTCAGATACATCAACTCCTGGGGCGTCTTCGATCCGTAATAAATCTGGATTTTCCGGTATTGATCCCGATGCTTCAGTGCATAGACGATGCAGGAACGCAAGGGAATCAATCCGATGCCGCCCGCCACAAAGACGAGATTCTTTCCCTGGTACTCCGCCATGGGAAACCCGTTGCCGTAGGGTCCCCGGACGGCAAACGGGTCGCCGGCTTGTAACGCGTGCAGTGCGCCGGTGACACTACCCACTTTGCGCACGGTGAAGAAAAAGTCGTCTTCGGTCGGGCTGGGGGGCAGCGAGGCGGGAAATTCGCCGGCCCCAAACAAGGATACCTGGGCGAACTGACCGGGACGGAAACGCTTGAACGCCTGCTGATCGGCGGGATCTTCGAAATGCCAGTAAAAGGTTTTGACTTCGGCGATATCGTCCACCACCCGGTCCACCACGGCGAGCTTGGGCTGATAGATGTTGTCGGGGGTTGGGCTAGCCATGGCAGATCTCGATTGTCGGCGTTTGCGCTCCTGATATTCCCTCGATCAGCCGGAGGGACGAGGGACTAATGGGTAGTGGCGGAAGGGAGACAAGCTGTCCAATACCACTAGGAATTGAGCTGCAGGCGCCGGTTTTTGTCCCGACGGGACAAACGAGAATAGCCCAGCGTTTCAACGCTGGGTGCGGACGGATCGACGGTTGAGTCCCGAAGGGACGGCTGAATTTGTAGTTCTCAGCCGTCCCTTCGGGACTTGGCACACCCAGGCCACGGTCCCAGCGTTGAAACGCTGGGCTATTCTCAACCATCCCTCCGGGATGACGGCGTTGAAAAGCTAGCGGCATTGGACAAGCTGTCCCCACTCCGGCGCGCGACATCGCAGGTAAGATGGGTCCGGGGCATCTTGTCCCTGCCATGGCAGAGGTCACAAAGCGCCTCCTTGGCTCTTAACGGTTATTGCCTCCGACTCGGCTTTCGCCGTGGCCCGGCGGATCATCTCCACCACGCTGGGCATGCCGATGTCGCCGTGGCAGACTTCGGCGCAGCGGCCGCAGCCGACGCAGGCCATGGAAAGTTCGCGCTGAATGAAATAGTGGGAGAGTTTCCGGAAGAACCGCCGGTTGCGGCGGTCGTGGACGGCTTTGCGCGGGTTATGGCCCCCGGCCATGCGCGTGAAACCCACCAGAGCGCAGGCATCCCAAAGTCGCACGCGTTCGAATTCATCGGGCCCCACCTGACGGTCGCTCACCGTGAAGCAGGTGCAGGCCGGGCAAACATAGGTGCAACCGCCGCATTCCAGGCAGCGATTGCCGATTTCTTCCCAGGTTTTTTCGAGGATTTTTCCTTCGGTGACATAGCGCACCGTGGCCGAGAACCAGCTCGTCATGGTTTTGAAACGGCGGCGCACGTCGCTCAGGATCGCGCGCCGTTGCGCCACATGCACCGCGGCGCCCGGCTTGAAAAGCGGGTTCGCCAACAGGGCTTCGCCTTGCGGCGTGCCCGCGACGGCCAAAAAGACGTTCCCCAGATCCATCAGTTGCAGATCGAAGTGCTCGCGCGCTGCCGGACCGGTGTCGGCGCAAAGACAGAAGCAACTGTCGTCAATGTCCCGTTCCACGTCGGTGCACACCACATTGACTAGAAAGAGATTCTCGCGATGTTTCGCGTAGTACGGATCACGAAAATTCCGGCCCAGGTAAAACCGGTCCAGATGATGAATGCCGGACACGTCACAGGACCGGATGCCGAAGATCGCCCGTTTTTTATCGTCGTAGGTCGGCTCGATCTGAAGGCTGCCGTTCGACTTGCGCATGCGGAACAGCCGTTCGATGTGGGGCAGCACAAAACGCTTCGGCGGATAATAGGGATTGGGCAGGTGAATCTGAATCTGGTCGCGGTTCTCGTCGGTGACCGTGTCGAAACAACTATCGCGGCCCCGCCCATAAAACGGGGCGATGACCTCGTGGGTCTGCCGCAGCAGATCGACGATTTTCAGGACCTCGGCACGTTCGACGATTCGGGCACGCATGTTTAGATCTTTTCGATACGGACAAAAACCGGCTGCCCGGCAAGACCCGCTTCCGCGAGGGTTTCACCCAGGATTTGCCGTACCACCTCGCGGACAAAAAACGGCACACAGATCGTGCCGCTGCGCACTTCGCCGGTGACCCGCGCATCGGTGACGGCGGATCCGTGGCTGGACACGACGCGGATTTTGGCGCCGTCGCGAATCCCCAGCGCCTTGGCATCGGCCTCGCTGATTTCCACGAACCCATCCGGATAATCCAGCAGCAGCACGCGCAGTTCGCGCCGCAGCGTTTCGCTGTGTTTCACCAGGATGTTCTGGTGCCAATAATAGAGTGAATGGCCAAAAATGAGAGTGAGCGGATAATCCGGGCCGGCATCCTGAATGGCCGCCGGTCGGGAAACGGGCACGAATCGGAACGGCCGGCCCGACAGGCCGTCTTCGTACAGAAACCGGGTGCCGAGAGGTTTGTCTTTGGTGCAGGGCCATTGCCGCCCGTAGTCGCGGGCGAGGTTTTCGTAACTCGCGCCGCTGTAAAACGGAACCACCTCGCCGATTTCATCCATGATGTCGGCCGCCGAGGAATAGTGCCAGTCGGCGCCCAGGGCGCGCGCGATGTCGGTTACCTGCCGCCAGGCCGGCCGGGGACCGGCGGGCGGATCGATGACCTGTTCAGCCAGTTGAATACGCCGGTCCGTGCTGGTGAAGGAGACGCGTTCCTCGCCAAAGGCCACCAGGGGCAGGATGACATCCGCGTACTCGGCCGTGCGAGTCATGAAGAGATGCTGGACCACGATGAAATCGAACCGCTTCATGGCGGCGTCGGCGTCGCAGAAGGTGGCCGTGGTGACCGGATCGTAACGGCATAACCAAAGCGCCTTGACCTTGCTCCCGTCGTCGCTCTCCAGGAGATTGCGCGCGCCGATCCCGGGGCGGACCGGCAGGGTGGCGTCCCATCGCATCTCAAGTTTTCGCCGGAAGACCTCATTTTGGAGCGATTCATAGCCAGGCAGCCGGTCCGGCAACATGCCCATGTCGCAAACGCCCTGGAGGTTATTGTGCTCGGTGAGCGCGTAAATGCCCGCGCCCGCCTTGCCGACGTTGCCAGTTAACAGGGCGAGATTGACCAGCGAGCGGATGCTGGCTTTGGAGCGGGACTCGACGCCGGTGGAATAGAGCAGGGCGGCGCTGCTCGCTTGCGCGTACGTCAGGGCGGCGGCTTCGATCATCGACGCCGGCACGCCGCAGATGGCGGCAGCCGATAGCAGGTCAAAATCGCGAATAGCGGCCAGGTAGGTCTCGTAGTCGTGGCAATGGTTTTTGATGAAAGCATGATCCATGAGGCCGCGGTCCACGATGACTTTGGCCATCGCGCCATACAGCCAGACCCGCGTGCCCGGTTTGACCTGAAGAAAATAATCCGCCTGCTCGGCGACGCGATGACGCCGGGCGTCGATGACAATCAACTTGGCGCCTTTCAGCTTGGCGCGAATGACCCAGCCGCCGATCGTGGGCAATTGCATGCCCAGATCGACGCCATCGACCACCAGGACCTCGCTTTGCGCCAGTTCGCCGATGGAATTGGTGGTGGCGGGCAGGCCGATCATGTCGAGCAACACCTGAATGCTGTTGTTGCTATAGACGCCGGTGCCGTGATCGACGTTGTTGGTGCCGATGACGGCGCGGGCCAGCTTTTGCAGCAAGTAGCTTTCCTCATTGGAACAGCGCGGGGAATTGTAGAAAGCCAGGGCATCCGGACCATGGTTCGTCCGGATTTCGCTCAGTCTGGCGGCGATGAAACCGATGGCTTCGTCCCACCCGACGGATTCCAGGCGTCCGTTCCGGCGAATCAGGGGGGATTTAAGGCGATCGGGGGAGCTGGCGACTTCGTGCACATTCCACCCGCGCACGCAGATGCGCCCCTGGTTGGAGGGGTGCGACATGCTGGGGTAGGCGCCCATGACCTTGTCGGCGGCGGTTTCCAGATAGATGCCGCAGCCTACCCCACAAAAGGTGCAGGTGGTCAGCTTATGAGCCATACCTGTGTCCCGATGTTATGCTGGTGCCGATAACCATAAATCAGCGACTCTACTTTGCCGGGTTCGATTTGGTGAGCGTTATTTATCGAATGCGTCCGCCAGCGGAAAGAAAAATCGCTCAAAACAATTTGGCTGGGGCGCTTCTTCTAGCCGTTTCTTTCCCTGAACCCGGTAGGGCGGAGCTGCTGCTCCGCCCTGATATTTGGGCGGCGCGGCAGCACCGCCCTACCCACCAACGGTTCATGGTTTCCATGCAGGTTTCTGAAAACGTGGAGACTCCGCAACAAGTCAAGCGGCGGCCCGGTTCTCGCCTTACCGGATACTTGACAAGTAAGGCGATAGCGCTGATTGTTTCCGCATGACAACGCTGACCTTGACTTCGAAGCGGCAGGCGACGTTTCCGAAGGAAACCTGTGAATCACTCGGCCTGAAGCCGGGTGATGTGATCGAGCTTGAACCTCGCAACGAAGGGGGGACGAGAGTCTGGGTATTGCGGCCACAACCGACTCGCATCCGCGAATGGGTAGGTTGCCTCGGATCGCGCGCCAAGAAGGTGACGAGTCATTCGCTGGCGGCGATTCGTGAGAGCATCGCGGCTGGGCGAAGGGGCGGCGCGTGAAGGCAGGATTGGACACGTCGGTGGTACTGCGCCTGCTGGTGGGGCAGCCGGCCGACCAAGCGGCACGGGCGGTGGCGTT